>CABRXB010000199.1 GCA_902474785.1 uncultured Eubacteriales bacterium
CTGTCCGTTGACATAGATGGGCTCGCCCGGGACACCCGCGCCGATGATAAAGCTCTTGGCGTTTGTGGTGGAGCTGCCGTTTGCGGGGGCGGCGATGATGAGCCCGCTTGCCTTTGGCGCATTGGAGGCGGCCGCAGGGGGCGTCACGCCGCTGCCGCCGTCCACATAGAGGGTGCGCAGGGCGTCTGCAAGGCCAAGCGTGTTGGCCTTGATTTTGGAGTAGCCGTAAAAGACCTCTCCCGTGACGTTTCCAAGAGAGCGGTTGAGCGCGATCTGGCGGGGAATTTCCTGCGCATCCTGCCAGCGCGTGGTCTCGCCAACCTGGTAGGCGGCATGGCCGATATAGAGCTCCACGCCGGTGCCGCGGCACACGTTGCTCCACCACTTGGAGAGCACTTCATAGTCGCTGCCGCTCTGCCCGATGGTCCAGTAAATCTGGGGGCAGATATAGTCGAGCAGTCCGTCCTTCACCCAGCCGCGGGTGTCGGCATAGATGCTGCTGTAGCTTTCAAATCCATTGGTGTCAGACCCCTGGGCGTCGTTTTTGGCGTTGCGCCAGATGCCGCTGGGCGCAATGCCGAAGGCGCAGTTGGGGTCGATTTCCTTGACGGCCTTGGACACGCGCGAGACAAGCTCTCTGGTGTTGGCGCGCCGCCAGTCGGCCAACGAGAGCGAGCCGCCGTATTTGGCATAAGTGGCCGCGTCGTCAAAGGTGGCGGTGTAACTCTTGCCGTTTTTGGTCACGGTGGGGGAGGGATAGAAGTAGTCGTCAAAATGGATGCCGGCAATGTCGTAGTTTTGCACCAGCTCTTTGACGCCTTCCACCACCAGATCGACGGCTTCGGGGTTGCCGGGGTCCAGGTAGAGCTTGCCGTCGTCGTAGGCGACGGCAAGGGAGGGGTTTTCACGCACAGGGTGGCCCAAAGGCAGCGCCGACACGTCGGTGTCGGGGCTTGCCACGCTGCCCTGTGTGAGACGGTAGGGGTTGATCCAGGCATGGACTTCCATGCCGCGGGTGTCGGCCTCCTGAATCAGATAGGCAAGCGGATCCCAGCCGGGGTTTTTGCCGGCGGTGCCGGTGAGCGATTTTGCCCACGGATAGATGGAGGACTGGTAGTAGGCGTCCCCCGTGGGGCGCACCTGAAAGAAGACCGCGTTGAGCCCTGCGGCCTGCGCCGTGTCGAGAATGTCGCACAGCTCTTGTTTTTGACCGGCAACGGTCGAGGTGTGGGGAAAGTCAATCGAGTAAACGGTGGCGATCCACACGCCGCGAAGAGAGTCCTCCTCTTGCGCGAGGGCTGGAGCGGCGGCGAGGGCAAAAAGCAGCGCAGCGGAAAAAATGGCCAGCAAAGCGTGGCGCAGGGCGTGGGGTTTGGCAGTGTGTTTCAAGTTGTTTCTCCTTTGATGGGGCATACCTCTCGCCGATCCTCTTTTACAGAGGCGCGCGTCTGCTCCCTGTCTGTCGCGGTTACTTTCCTTGCATCAGTTCGGCGATGCGCCGTGTGAGCGCCTGCATTGCAGCGGCAGGGTCGTCGACGTCGGCGACCGACTGCTCGAGCGGGCAGCTTGCGTCGCCGGTGCGGTTGACAATCATGGGAACCATGGTTCCAAAGGCGTGCAAAATGCCATGCGCCTCAAGCGCCTGCACCGCAGGCCGGCTCATGACCTCGCCATAGACGGCGACAGCCCCGGCATGGATGAGCAGCATGGCGGCGGCCTTGCCGATCACGGTGTCGGCCACGGCAGCGCCTTTGAGCAGTTGCGGCGTGCTGTTGAAAATGGAGAGCAGCGGTTTGACGCCCATGCCCCGCCCTGTGGAGACCACGGCGCCGTCTTGCACCACGGCACATGTGACGTCGGGCGGACAGAGGGTTTCTTTGGCAAGCGTGAGAGCCTGTTGCATAGAGGACCTTCTTTCTTTTTCTAAAATGAAAGCAAAAGATAAAAACAAAGGAAACCGTTTCAGGTATTTGCAAAGCATAAGGAGGGACGCTGCGGGATGACGCATGTAGACAGGCGCCACTTGTGGCGCTTACGAAGGGAAAATACAGAAATGACCGTTTTGTCAAAGGGCCTTTGCGTCAAGTCCCTGCAACCAGCGCCTTCGAAGCGTCCTTTGACTTGACCTTTGAGCCAAACACAGTTGTCCGCAATCGGAAAGCCATCAAAAAAGGCTCTTATTTCGGCAAAGTCCATGTCAATCAAGGGCAATCGGTCAAAAAAAGCTGAAAGGATGGGGTGAAACGACCCATTTGCGACCCGATCAGGCGGATACGATGGTACGGCAAGCCTTACGCGCCGTTGGGCTGTAAAACGCCGGTGTTGTGCGCCAGGCAGTGCGTTACTGTTTGTGGCGCAGCGTGGCTTTTGCCTGAGCCAGATGCGCGGCGGTGGGCATGGCGGACTGTGCGCCAAAACCTGTGGTGGAAATCGAGGCCACGAGATTGGCATAGTCGACGGCCTGGGCAAAGGGCATGTCGCACGAGAGGGCATAGGCGAGGCCGCCGTTGAAGGAGTCGCCCGCGGCGGTGGTGTCCACCACCGCCACATCATAGGTGGGATAGTGCAGCAGTTCGTCGCCCGTGTAGACATAGACGCCGTCCGCCCCCGCCTTGTTGATGACGGTTTTGACGCCAAGCGTGAGCAGGGCTTTGCAGGCGTGCAGCCGGGTTGCGGCGTTTGTCACATGGATGCCGGTGAGCTGCGTCAGCTCGGTTTCATTTGGCGTGATGATGCCGACATGCCGTAGCAGCTCCTCGGAGAGAGGCGCGGCGGGCGCGGGGTCGAGCATGACGAGCTTTCCCTGACCGGCACAGTATTCGGCGGCCCACAGGATGGTCTCCATCGGGATTTCAAGCTGAAGCAGCACGATGGAGGCCTCGTCGATCAGCCCTTTGACCCGGTGCAGATATTCAGCGGTCACCGTGTCGTTTGCGCCGGCGGAAATGCAGATGGCGTTTTGCCCGCTGTCGTCCACCTGGATCATGGCGCTGCCGGTGGCGAGAGCGTCATCCCGCTCAAGGCCCGCGCAGTCCACGCCGTAGTCGAGCAGTTGGCGGTGGATGGCGTCGGCAAAGGGGTCGTTTCCCATGCGGCCGAGCATGCACACGCGTCCGCCGAGACGCCCTGCCGCCGCAGCCTGGTTTGCCCCTTTGCCGCCGGGGGAAAATTGAAAGTCGCGCCCTTTTAGTGTCTCTCCGGGAGAGACAAAACGGGGCACGCGTATGCTGAGGTCTGCGTTGATGGAGCCGATCACGCAGATGAGGTTTTGCTGACTGTTCATGGTTTTCCCTCCAATGCCGGCGCTTTCGCGCCGAAGATGTGACACAAAAGGTGGAGAAGATTGAGA
>CABRXB010000200.1 GCA_902474785.1 uncultured Eubacteriales bacterium
AGAAGAAGCTGCGGCCGGCAAGTCTTCGTGTGCCGGCAGACGAGCGCAGCGAGACAGTTTTGCAGATGAGGATGCGCCGGAGAGCTTGCGCAGTCTTTTTGGATGTGGCGCCGGCGGAGGGAGCGCAGCGAGACAGTTTTGCAGATGAGGGGGCGCCGGAGAGCTTGCGCAGTCTTTTTAGATGTGGCGCCGGCAGACGAGCGCAGCAAGACAATCTTGCAAATGAGAAATGCGCCGGAGAGCTTGCACAATTTTCCTGGATGGTGTGCCGGCAGGCGAGCGCAGCAAGACAGTCTTGCAGATGAGGGTGCGCGGGAGAACTTGCGCAGAAAAGTGGCGCTGGCCAGAGAACACAGAGGGAAAAGGCAAAAGGGCCACAGCAAGCGTTGCGCAGCGGGCATAGAAAGACTGCCGCAAAAACTCTTGTCGATTTGAGACATCTCAAGCAAGGCGCGGGCAAAATCTCGATGAAGGCACAGATGTGCTGCGCCCCTGGATAAAAACAGCCCCGCAACCTGATTCGTTGCGGGGCTGTTTTTGTGCTGGCTGCGTCAGGTGCCCTGCGCGGAGAAGCGGTCAATCGCCTTTTTGTGATAAGGTGTGTCGATGCCAAGCTGCTTGCCAAACTCGACCATGCGGCCGATGATGTGGAAGAGCTCGGTTTGTGCGGCCGGTTTTTCCGATTGCAGATCGCGGTACAGAGAGGACATGGTGTCGGGCGGCAGATGTTCAAATTCGTCCACATAGCGGTCGGCAAATGAATCGGGCAGTACGACGCCCTGCGCCGCGGCCACCGTCAACAGCTCGTCGATCACCGCGCGCAGCACGCGCCCGTGCCCCGGGTCTTGGTGGACTTTTCCGGCCGGCCCGTCGTAGCAGCAAAAGACGACGCTGTTGCCGCACATCAGGGCATATTTGGCCCAACTGTCGACCAGGATGTTCTCAGAGAGCGTCGCCTTCACGCCGGCCTCGTTGAGCACAGCGGCGATGTCCGCAAAGCAAGCGGGGCGGCTGCCGTCTTTCATGCCGAAGACGACGCTGCATTGGCCCGCGCTTTGGACGATGTGGCCCGCCCCCTCCAGCCGGGAAAACACATGGATGGTTGCGTCGGCCAGCGTGCAGGGCGGGAGCAGCGGCTCCATGAGGTCTGAGACAATGACGCCGTTGAGCAGGGGGATGACCACCGTTTGCGGCCCCACCATGGGGGAGATGGTCTCGCACGCGGCCTTGAGGCTGTATCCCTTGCAGCAGACGAAAATCACGTCCATGAGACCGAGCTCGTGGGCGTTGTCGCTGGCGACTTTGGGGTGCGCCGTGAAATTCCCCAGCAATGCGGATTCCACCAGGAGTCCCCGATCGCGAATGGCGCGCAAATTGTCTCCTCTGACATAAAAATAGGTCTCGTCGTGTCGCCTTGCCAGCGCGCCGCCCAAAATTCCGCCGACGCCGCCGATGCCGAACACTGCGATTTTCATGGGATGAGCGCCCCTTTCTTTGGTTATCAAAGAGATCATATCATGCCGCCTGACGGCAGGCAAGTGGAAGCCTCGGTAAAAAGGAAACAGGACTGCGTAAGGTGAAGAGATCAAAGAGGTGCGGTCGAGAAGGCACAAAGTGTCGGTCAGAGAGCGGCATGCGGGGGAATCCAGGGCCCGGCCGGAGGCGTTAAAGAGCAACCAGACAAGCGGCAAAAGGGTTTTGGGGAAGAGGTGCAGAATCAAAGGGCAAGGCGGCCTGATTGGGGTGAACGGACAGGCCACAGGCTGGTTGAGAAAAGCAAGAGGCGGGAGGGAGGCGTTGACGAATGCATGGAAAGGTCAAGGCGCAGGCCGGAAGATGGTAAAGAAAGGCCGGCACGAAAAAGGCATGCAGGGGACCGCTTGTTGGCAGCTCAAAAAAATGGACTGGCAAAAGCGAAGGAAGGCCATTGGCGAAATTAATTGAATTGCAAGGGAAAAGGGGTTCCAGAGGATAAACATGCAAAGCGGAAGTAAACAGTCAAGAAAGATGGACGCGGTTGAGCAAGGCGGGCAGGGGAGCAACAGGACAAAGAATCGACAGAGCACAAGAAGAGAAAGGCGTTCAACTAAGGCAGATGACGTCAAGCGCAATAATGCAGCGAAAACGCACGTCAAGTCACTCTTGCGTAAACAGACAGAAAAAGGATGCGGTTTCGAAGGGCCGGCAGAAAACCGATCACCCTGATTGAGAGAAAACTGATGGGGATTTTGAACACAAAACCGGCAGAGCAAAGCCGGCGCGGGGAGCGCAAATCCGCCTTGCCAGACCATCAGGCGCATCTTTATTTGAGCGGTTGGCCTTGGCCGTTGTGTGTGGCAGGCGCTCTCATGACCTCCAAAATCGCATGGGGAATCTGTTCAATGAGGTCGCCAGGCGTCATGCCATATTCCCCTTTGTCGGCCGCTGCAAGATCTCCTGCGCGACCGTGCAGCCAAACGGCGGCCACCGCCGCCTTCTCCACAGAGAGACCCTGCCCGACGAGAGACAATATCATGCCCGACAGCACGTCGCCGCTGCCGCCCTTTGCCATGCCGCTGTTGCCGGTGGTGTTGACATAGGCGCGGCCGTTTGGCAAGGCGGTGATGGTGCCGGGGCCCTTGAGCACGAGAATACATCCGTGCGTTTTGGCAAAGGTGAGCGCCGCGCCCAGCCGATCCTGTGATTTCAGCTCCCCGCCCAACCGGGCAAATTCCCCGTCGTGCGGCGTGAGAATGGTGGGATGGTTGCGGCCGGAAAGAAGCTGCATGTGCAGCGACAGGGCGTTGAGCCCGTCGGCGTCGAGGACGACGGGGAGCTGCGCGGTGCGAAGCAGATCGCACACGAGCGCCTGCGCCGCCTCGCTGCGGCCGAGCCCCGGCCCGATGAGGCAGGCGTCCTTGCCGTGCAGCGCCTGCTGCACGCAGGAGAGCGCCTCTTTTGACAAAGACCCGTCTGCTTCACAGGGCAGCGGAGCGGGCATGACTTCATCGCACTTTGCGGCCACGATGGGGTAGATGGGAGCGGGAACCGAAAGGGAGATCAGCCCAGGGCCGCTTTTGCGGCAAGCACCGGCGCGCCGGTGTAGCCCACGCTGCCGCCCAGGATGTGCACTTTTCCAAAGGTCCCCTTGTGGCCGGCGGGGTCGCGCTTTGGCAAAATTGCGCGCACAAGATCGGCGTCCACAGCGGTGACGGGCGATGGCGCAAGGGCTGCGAGATCGGCGGGAATGCCGATGTTGCAGACAACCAGCTCGCCGCACGTCAAGCCGCCGTGCCCGACAAAGTGGCCCGGCTTTGGCAGCGT
>CABRXB010000201.1 GCA_902474785.1 uncultured Eubacteriales bacterium
AAGCTGACCAGCGTGAGCCCCAGGGTGAACAGCCAGTAGGAGGGGGTTTTGACGGTCTGCGCCCGCGTGAGGCCGGTCGGCTGCCAGACGGCGAGCCCTTCGGTCTGCTCCTGCGCCCCCAGCGGAACCAGGCCGCGCTGCGCCGGGCTCTCACGGATGAAAAAGACGATGGCGATCAGGTAGAGCAAAAGACCGGTGCCGGCCATGAGACGATAGCCCATGCGCCAGCCGTAGAGCTCGACCACGCGGGTGGCAATGGGGGTCATGATGGCGGCCGAGACGCCGCAGCCCGCCCAGGCCAGGCCGGTGGCCAGCGCCTTGCGCGACAAAAACCAGTTGTTGATGATGGTGGCGATGCCAAGACCGGCCGTGGTGGTGGAAAAACAGCCGTAGATGGCGCCGATGAGATAAAAGTGCCAAAGCTTTGTGGCAAAGGAGTAGCCGCAGATGCAGGCGCTCAAGATGAGCGAACCCATCAGCATCAGCCTTCGCGCGGGATATCTGCGAAAGAGCTCGCCCCACAGCATCACGGTGCAGATCGAGGCGGCGCTGCTCATGGTGTTGTACAGTGTAAAAGCGCCGCGCGAGATGCCCAGGCTCTCGGTGACCGGCTTGATGAAAATGCCGGCGCAGTTGGTGATGAGGCCGGTTGAGGCCCCGATGATGATGGCGCAGCCCAAAACCACCACCCAACCATAGTAGAGCGGCTTTTTGGCTTGTGTCGTCTGCATGGGTCAAGTGCCTCCCTGCATTTGTTGCTTTTGGCCCCGAGGGGCACGGTAAAATCATTGTAGCATGTACCCATGCCCTGTGGGAAGAGCAGACGGGCGGTTGCGGCAAAAATTTTAAAGATATTGAAACAGTTTTACGAAAATGTGCAGAAAATTCTAAACCAATGGTTGGGAGAAGCGCGCAGGCGGTGAGACGCTGACGACGGGCAGGGCTGGTTCAAGGCGCTTTTGAAATGTCCGGCATCAGGCTGTGCAAGATGGGGTCGCTGCGCCAAAGCCGACGTGAAGACGTCCCTGGCGCAACAGAAGAAAAGAACGCGCTCGGCACGGAGAACCCCCTTTTCAAACAGCGCCGCGGCCCCGTGAAATTCAATATGATCAATTGGGTGGGGACAAACGACGTCCCGAAAAAGCGTTTAAGTTGCGCAGGCGGCCAATGCGGGGAAGGTTTGCAGTTGCGCCGCGGCATAGGTTGAGAGGGCGAACGCCGCTGTCCGCGCAAGCAGGCGTTCCACCTTTGGGCGTGCGGACGAAGCGGATCGTCGCTGCGCTCCCTTTTTAGCGGCACGCAGAAGCGCGCGGGTTAAGATGTCGTCTGCGCGGGGGCGGTCTCCTTGTCGGGCAGATCGCGAAATCCTCTGCGGCGAGCCTCTATTGCGGCCGCCGTCATGAGCAGCGTCGAGAGGATGGAGAGGGCGATAAACAGCCCCCAGACCTGCTTGTAGCTGCCAAACCGGTCGAAGAAGAAACCGGCGATGGAGCCGCCGAGCGCACGACAGATGTTGGCGGGGACATAGCAATAACTGTAAATGGAGGAATAGTCGCGCGCGCCGAAGTTTTCGCTGACCAGATAGGCGAAGGGCACCGACAGCGTGGCGTACCCAAAGCCAAAACAAAGGGCGAAAACCCAGGCCATATCGTCCGAAGCGGCCGAGAGCGCCAGCGTGACGGCCGAAAGCACCACACACAGTCCCGTGATGACCGACGAGACCACCGAGCCCGCCCTGTCAAACACGGCGCCCAGAATGACCACCGCCCCGGTCAGCACCGCCATGGCCAGCGACATGACCGAAGAGCCCATCGACGCGGGATGGCCCAGATCGCTCAAATAGGCGATGACATGGGGGCTGATGCCGGTGGAGACGATGCACAGCAGCGCGTAGCCCGACAAAAAGAGCCAGAGCGGGCGCGAGCGCACGGCCTGCGCATAGGGCACGCCGATCTTTTGCAGCGGCAAAGGGTTCTCCCCCGCCCCGCTCTCGGCGGCCCCCAGGGGGGAGAGGCCGAGGTCTGCGGGCTTGTCGCGGATGAGCAGCACGGTGGCGATAAAGAAGACCACCGCGCCGCAGGAGGCGACCAGGCGATAGCCCATGCGCCAGCCGTAGGTCTCAACCACGTTTGAGAGGATGGGCATCATGATGGTGGCCCCGATGCCGCTGCCTGTGAAGGCCAGCCCCGTTGCCAGACCCTTTCGCCCCACAAACCAGTTGTTGATCAGCGTTGCCACGGCAACGCCCATGGTCACGGGCGAGAAGCAGCCGTAGACCGCGGCGATGGCGTAAAAATGCCAGGCCTGCGTTGTAAAGGAATAGCCAAAGTAGCACAGGCAGGTCATCAACGAGCCCACGATCATAAAGCGGCGGATGCCGTATTTGGGAAAGAGCTTTCCATAGACCACAATGGCCACGGTGGAAAAGGCGGTGGAGAAGGTGGGGTAGAGCGTGAAGATACCGCGTTTGATGCCGAGCCCTTCGCAGACCGGCTTGGTAAAAACGCCGGCGCAGTTGCCGAAAAAGCCCAGCGACACGCCGATGGTCAGGGCGCAGCCCAGCACCACAAACCATCCGTAAAAGATGCGCGAACGCCTTGGTTGTTTCACGGGAACTCTCCTTTCAGGGGGTCAACCCCTTTTCTGACGAAAAGAGGCGCGCACGCAAGGAGATCCTCGCGCGGCGCCTCTTATCATGATGAGTTGATTGTAGCAGATCGGAAAGGGCTTTGTAAAGACCCGGAGCCTGGATTTGTGCGCGTGCGGACAAAATGTTTCATGTGAAACATTTGGGGTGGACTGCGCAAGGAGAACGGACGGGGCCCCTTTTTATCAGCGCCCGGCTTTCGCCGTTGGCGGGACGTCAAAGGGCGTGATGTCGGAATCCGAGGCGAAAGGATGCCGCGGGAGCCGACAGGATGAGGGTTCGTCTGTATTGGAAGGGTCGCAAGCTGTGCGGCCAAAGCGACATTTGGCGGGAAATGAGCGGCAGGGGTCGGGCGGCAGCCGGCGCTCGCGTTCTCTGACGTAGGCGGCTGGCTCGTATTGGTCAACCATGGCGTGAAAGCCCGTCGCAGGGTTGAGCGGCAGGGTCGGGCAGCAGGCAGCGCTCGCTCCTCTGATGCAGGCGACAGACTCATGTTGGTCAACCATGGCGTGAAAGCCCGGCGCGGGGTTGAGCGGCAGGGTCGGGCGGCAGGCGGCGCTCGCTCCTCTGATGCGGGCGGCAGGCTCGTGTTTGTCAACCATGGCGTGGGGCCCGGCGCGGGGTTGAGCGGCAGGGTCGGGCGG
>CABRXB010000202.1 GCA_902474785.1 uncultured Eubacteriales bacterium
TGGCAACAGGGCGTTGGTTGACAACAAGAACAACAGTTTACAGGTCTTCCGCACTGCGGGCAGATATTTCTACTGTACGCATTGCAATTCATAGCATACGCTCCTTAAACTGTAGTGTAAAACAGCTTCAATAAATACACTGTCTCATTGTAATGTATTCAAAAAAAGCCCTCGGAGTTCGAAAAAAGTCGTTCAAAGTAGGTTGAATTTTGCAAATATGCCTTAGATTTTGGTCGATAGCCTCCGGCAAGTCGGTTGAAGTCTCGCGCCTTTTCATGCTGGCCCAACCGATCATAGCATACACAAAGTTGAATGCAGGGCAGGTACCCATAGCAGTCCTCATTGATAAACGCGCCGCTTTTTTCCTCTTTGGGCATGGTGCGTGCAAGCTCATACCAAAACGCTGCAACGCGGTAATTTCGAAGCTGCATCCACACACCGCCGATCTCACAGCAGATATCAGCGCGCGGCATGTCATAGCGAAACGACAGAGCCAGCGCATCGAGCGCCCCTCTCAAATCCTTTTTTTCCAGGCGACAGTAGGACAAAATTTTACTGGCTTCAATGTTGTTTTCAAGAAAGCCAAGTCCTTCCTCAAGAAAGGCCGACAAAACTTCCTCTGCCTTTTCAAACTGTCGGTGATAATACAGCTCCCGCCCATAATAAAAGGCGTCTCGCGGCGTCAGCGGCTGTCCGTTTTGCAACTGTTTTTCATAAATTTTCAAATTCCTGTCGCTGTAGGAGGTCTTGATTGAACGATGTGTGACCGCCACTTCGGAGTGAAGCGTCTGCCCTGCGTGCTCAATCACCTCATGGACGCGCCCTTTCCAGCAGCAGGGCAGCGTTCTTCGGATGAGGCGCTCGCGATAATAAAAAAAGGTGGGTGCTCCCTGCTCGTCGAAGGCCGTATGATAGCGCATCATGACAACGTCGACGTCCTGCGGCAACGTCTGCTTGAGCTGCATGAGCGCCTGACCGTCCTGCGGCAACAGGATGTCGTCAGCGTCCAGCCACAGGATAAAATCCTTTGTCGCTTTGGAAAAGGAATAATTGCGCGCGGCGGAAAAGTCATCGTCCCAGGCAAAGTCATAGACGCAATCTGTGTACTGCGCCGCAATTTCCTTTGTCGCATCACTGCTCCCCGTGTCGACAATCACAATTTCATCCACAACCTGTTTGACGCTGTCCAGGCATCGGCCAAGCACAGCCTGCTCGTTTTTCACAATCATACACAAACTGATGGTCATCAATCGTCACACTCCATTTCAGCCTCGAAGTCTTTCCTGTAGCCTATTCCCTTTTGGCCGGTTTTGTGTGTTTGCCGGCCCGCCGGCTTCTGGCGGAAAACGCATGGCGAAATACCAAAAAGGGCGCTCTCACACGTCTGTGTGAAAGCGCCCTTTTGTCTGTACAGTTTGCCGGAAAAATCAATGAATCGCCCTGCGCAGCGGTCGGCGAAAAACAAAACGCTCCTTTCAATTGACCAAAATTCACTTTGTGCAAAAGCCCGCATTTAGACGCCCTTTTTGTGCTTTTGCGCGTGTTCCTTGATCTTTTGAAAGGTCTCTTCACTGAGATCATGCTCGATTTTACAGGCGTCCATCGCAGCGATCTCCTCACTGACGCCAAGGCGCACAAAAAACTCTGCGAGCAGGCGATGTCTCTCATCGATCCGCTTTGCCACCGCTTCGCCCGGCGGAAGCAGTGTGATAAACCCTTCTGCATCGACTTCGATGTAGCCGTTTTCGCGCAGGTTCTTCATCGCCACGCTGACGCTCGGCTTGGAAAATTGCAGCTCGTTGGCAATGTCGATTGAACGAACTGCGCCACGGCGTTTTTTTAAATTCAAAATGGTCTCAAGATAGTTTTCTGCAGACTCATAGAGATTCACGATGCTATCCCCCCGCTTGAATCTTTTTTTACAGAGTAACACAGCTTGTCCGGCTCATCAAGCCGGGGATCAAAGAAAAAGAGGCCATTTTCAAATTAGCCGCTCTTAAAAAATGATCTGCAAAACCACAACAAAGAGGCTCGAAAGGGCATGCCCGCTACAGGTTTTGTCGATTTCAAGAGCAGGGTCGATGGACAGCGCCAAAAGAACAGGCAGGCTAGGGCGCTCTTTTGTCCGCTCAGGGGGATCTTGAAAGAGGCTGCCAGTGCACTTTCCCTCAAGACCATGGCGCATGCAACCCTTCCCGCGTCAATCAGTCTGATTCCGGTTTTGCCGCTGTCTCAAGATCAGACAAAGGCACCTGAACGATGTCTATGCTGCTGTCGTCGTGAACAACAATCAACGTAGCGCCCCGTTGCTTTGTGTCGCGCGCTATGCCTGGCATCGCCAAATAATCGATGCTCATTCCGTAGGTAAGCCGTATCCCCTGATATTCCAGGGACATGTTGTTATAGTGGTCGTGTCCGCAAAAGAACCCCCGCGTGCTTCCCAATTCCCTCGCCGTCTCAAACATCTTACTCGGATACTCAGAGCAACAGATCTTATCCACAAAGGTTTCATCGTTGGAACCAAAATAATATTTCACCTCATCGCTGCCCTGTTCATAAAGCTCATAGGCTGTTTTATACTCTTGAAGCGGGATGTGAAAAAACACGAGGGACGAGACTGTCGTTCCCTCTTCTTCATTTCGTCTTTGTATTTGCTCCTGATACCAGGCGACCTGATCGTCATGAATATAATCATATTTATTGAGGCCCTCGCCCGTATACGCATTGGAATCAATCAGGAAAATGGCCTGATTCAAACTTCCGTCCCGGTTTCTCAACTCGATTAACTGGTTGTTTCTACCTGTAATATCCGGCTGAAGATAGGGATAGAGTAAAGTTCTGCTGGTGTTCCAGGAAATCGTTTTATACAGCTCGTTGAGCCCATACTTTGAAGTCGCCGCATAGCTCTCCGTGTCGTGATTGCCATACGTGAACGCCCATGGAATTCCGGTATTTCTCATAAATGCGGCGAATTGTTGCACAGGCGCAGTGTTGTTAAATGAAAAGGACGATACGCCGACAGGAAAGGTCAGGTCTCCTGTGACGATGACCAGATCCGGTTTTGTGTGTTCCAGGAGCGTATAAATGGCTTTGAGCGCTTTGAGATCCTTATCATAGGAAAGAACCCCACCCCCGAGATGAATGTCTGTCAACTGCAAAATATTGAAATCGTCTTCTTGTTTTGTTATGGTAAAGACGCCCGTAGTCTCGTCATAAGTTATTTCGCTGTGTCCATTGTAGAGATAAGGCGTTGCGTTTATATAGGGCT
>CABRXB010000203.1 GCA_902474785.1 uncultured Eubacteriales bacterium
CAGATCGGCCAGGCGATCAAAAAGAACAGAAAAAAAGCGCCAAAGGGAAGATCGAGATAGGCGATGCCGTCGAGCAGGGCGAAATCACTGCCGTTTCCCACCAGATAATAGAGCCCGAAAATTGCGCCGCCCAGCCCCGCGGAGAGGCAGAAAAAAGCCAGACAGCATTTGAGGACATAGGCGCGGCTTTTTATGCCAAAGGAGGCGATCACCATGAGCGCGCCAAAGGCAAGGCGCGCCGGCGCACATTGCAGCGCCGAGCCCGGCGCCATGACGCACAAAACGGCATAAGCCGCGCCAAGCAGCGCCCCAGCCGTCAGCCGGCGGCGTTTTGCCGGGGTGCGCAATACCTGCCTCGTCCCCTCAAGCAGCAGCCTGTTGACGGCAAAGTTGAAGAAAAACAAAGTGTCCACATACACGACGCGCAAGATGCGCACCTCCCGTCTCAAAGGGATTCCTTTTTTTATTGTCCCCATTGTATCGCTGTGGTAGATGGATTTTTTGTCTGTTTTTCATCTCTTTCCAAGTTTGCTTTTTTGAAGTCGATCTAGTATAATAAAATCATCTTATAAAACACCCAATCTCCAGAAAGGAACCAAGACCATGAAAAAGCTGCTGGCCCTCTTACTGTGTCTGACCCTGTTGCTCTCGCTGCCTCTTTTTGCGGCGGCTCAAACGCCAACGGTTGGACGAAACCGCCTGCTCTTCAACAGCTGGCATACCATGCGCGAAGACGAGGTGCCCGACGATATGATCACGCTTTACGCCCTTTCCATCGTGGTCAGCCTCTCCGCCATTCAGCTTGACCGTCAGGCCGCTTCGTTTGCGCGCGCCATGTTTGACGAGATGATTCAAGACGGCGTCACCAACTATATGGTGGTCAGCGGTTATCGAACCTACACCAAGCAGCAGCAGCTCTATACCGATAAGCTGGCCTCCTACAAGGCCGCCGGCTACAGCGACAACGAGGCCGAGGTGCTCACCAAGTCCATCGTCGCCGTTCCCGGTACGTCGGAACACCAGAGCGGCTACGCCATGGACATCTCCAACACCGCGCAGGGCGGAACCCTGTCCGGCAATGTGGAAAAGAGCGCCGTGGGGCAGTGGCTCAAATCCGAAGCCTGGCGCTTTGGCTATACGCTGCGGTATCCCAAGGATAAAACCGAGATCACCGGCATTGTCTATGAGCCCTGGCACTATCGCTTTGTCGGCGCCCCCCACGCGCAGATTTTGCAAGAGCGCGGCATCTGCCTGGAGGAGTATGTCTCCTTCACCAAAGACGAGGGGCGAACCATCACCTTTACCGATGGTCACGGCCTCTCCTACAGCATCGCCTATGCCGATACGCTGCCCGACCTTGATCTGATGCAAGACGGTGTCATCGTCAACCCCGTGGCCAACGAGGGCGACGGGTATCTCATCACTTCGGTGACGCACAATCCGCTCAAAACGCCCCTGCGTTGGAACTGAACTCTTTTGACTGCGGCTTGATTCCGCTTAAACCGCCAATCGCTTCTATAACCCCCGCCTTGACGGCGCAATGGCGTTTGCCGCCGTCCGTTAGAATTGAAAAGGAGCTTTTTCATGATTCGACCCATCACAAAGCAAGACCGCGACCTCTACCTCTCTCTCATGGATGAATTTTACCACTCCCCCGCCGTGCTTCACCCGGTTGATCCAGATTATTGCGTGCGTGCGGTCGACGAAATTTTGTCGCGCGACACTTATCTGCTCGGCTACCTGCTCGAGCATGAGGGCCAGATTGCCGGCTATGCGATGCTGGCGCGCGCCTATTCAACCGAATGTGGCGGTCCCGTCCTGTGGATCGAGGAACTCTATGTGAGAGAGGACTTTCGCTCCAAGGGGCTTGGCCACGAGTTCTTCTCCTTTCTGGAGCGTGAATTTGCGCACGATATCTGTCGCTTTCGGCTCGAGGTGGAGCCTGAAAACATCAAGGCGCAGTCGCTTTACCGCCGTCTTGGATTTGAAGTTCTGCCCTACACGCAGATGGTCCGGGAATTCCCTCACTGACGCGTGCCCCTATGCAAGTTCATCAATAAATTCTCTTTCAAAACAACAATACAAAGAGCCGTTATGAATGTCATAACGGCTCTTTTTTGTCTGCGCATGCGGCCCTCATTTAAAATCTCTTTTTGTATACTCGTTTTGAGGCGGGACATACTTCACAAGAGAATAAAATGCTTGGAGGGATCATGTGAAACGGGATCAAAATCAAGTTTCCCGGCGGCTGTGCCGCAACCGCGACCGCATAGAGGATCGCTTTCAAAGCGACGGCACCTTTCGCGCCCGCGAGCTCGAAGGGGCGGACGGCTGCGCTGCCATGCTCTATTTTATTGACGGGCTGGTGCTTGGCCGCACTCTCAACGAAAGCGTGATCCTGCCTTTGCAAAAAGCGCCCCTTGCGGGATTGACGCCAACCGTCGTCATTCGCCGCATCCTGTCGGCCTGCGACAGCTCCACTGAGACCGATTTTGACAATCTCTGTTTGAGTCTCACCTTGGGAAATTCTGTTCTCTTTATCGATGGCATGGACGAGGCCATCGTGATCGACACAAAGAGCTGGCCGCTGCGCAGCGTGGAAGAGCCTGACAACGAACGCGTGCTGCAAGGCCCCCGCGAGGGCTTCAACGAGTCGCTGCTCACCAACGTCTCGCTGGTTCGCCGTCGGCTGACAGGCAGCGATTTCAAGGCCGAATTTACAAAAATGGGCGAAATTTCACAAAACAGTGTCTGCCTTTGCTATCTGGAGAGCTGTGTGGATGACAAGGTGCTCAAAGAGTTGCGCAGGCGCCTGGGCAAAGTCAAATCCTCTGCCATTCTCGACAGCAACTATATTGCAGAACAAATACGAGACAGCGACGCCTCCCCCTTTCGCACTGTAGGCGCGACCGAACGACCAGACATCGTGGCGGCCAAACTGTTGGAAGGCCGCATCGCCATCTTCAGCGAGGGCTGTCCAACCGCGCTCACCGTGCCTTTTCTCTTCCTGGAGCTCTTTCAATCCAACGAGGACTACTATGTCAGCTATCACTATGCCTCTTTTCAGAGACTTTTGCGCATCATCGGCTTTTTCATCTCCATTTTGATGCCCAGTTTTTTTGTGGCGCTGGCCTGTTTTCAACCTGATCTGCTGCCGTCGTCGCTTGCCATCACCATTGCGCAGGCAAGGCAAAACGTGCCCTTTTCCACGTTGGCCGA
>CABRXB010000204.1 GCA_902474785.1 uncultured Eubacteriales bacterium
AAAAAACGCCTTTTTAAAACCCCGAAGGGAAAAACACAAAAAGGGGGCTTTACAAGAGCCGTCTTTGTCTGTATAATGGAAAAAACCTTTAAATCGGTCCCGTGAGGCCGGCAAGGGAAGACAACGCAATACCGGCGCCTTACCCATTCCCCTTTGGGGAGGGGTCGTTGCGCCAAACTGTCGGTCTCTTTTGCCACCTCTAGTGGAAAAGAGGCTTTTTTGTTGTGACAAGCGAAAAAGCCCTCCTGCCGCATGACGTTTCAATGAAGGAGCTGCCATGGATCAACAATTTCCCACCCCCATCAAGGCCGAGATCATGGATGCAGGCGCCGTACAGCGCGCCATCACCCGCATCAGTTTTGAGATTTTGGAGCGCAACCACGGCGTGCAAAACCTGTGTCTGCTGGGCATTTTGCGCCGCGGGCCGGTTGTGGCTCAGCGCATTGCGGACAAGCTGGCGTCTGTTGAAGGCGCGCGCCCACCCGTGGGCCAGCTCGACGTCACGCCCCGGCGCGACGATCTGAGCGGCCATCCCCCCGCCGACCGCAGCGACATCCCCTTTTCGCTCGACGGCGCGCGCGTGGTGCTTGTGGACGACGTGATCTACACCGGGCGCACGGTGCGCGCCGCCATTGACGCGATCATGGCGCGCGGACGGCCCTCCTGCATCCAGCTCGCCGTGCTCATCGACCGCGGACACCGTGAGCTGCCCATCAAAGCCGATTACATTGGAAAAAACCTGCCCACCTCCCACAGCGAGCGCGTGTCGGTGCGCCTGCTCGAGCTCGACGGGGAGGATCGCGTGGTCATCACAGACCTTGGAAAACAAACCAATTCATAGGGAGGGGGCTGCCATCATGAGTTTGCTGCTGCAAAACGCCACTTTGATCGACCCCGCCAAGGGCACCTGCCAGGTTGGAGATCTGCTCATCCAAAAGGGCCGCATTGCCGCCATCGGCCCCTCGCTCTCATCAGACGGCGCGCGCAGGCTCGACGCCACAGGCCTCACGCTTGCCCCCGGCCTCATCGACGCGCATGTGCATCTGCGAGACCCCGGCCAGACCCACAAGGAGGATCTTCGCACCGGCACGGCCGCCGCCGCCGCCGGCGGGTTCACCACGGTGGTGGCCATGCCCAACACCACGCCCGCCATCGACAATGCGGGCCTTCTGACCGACACCCTGGCGCGCGCCGCGACGATGGGTCTTGTCCATGTTCGGCAAGTGGCGGCCATTTCACACGGTCTCAGAGGAGAGGCGCTCACCGACTTTGAGGCGCTGGCAAAGGCGGGCGCCGTCGCCTTTTCGGACGACGGGCGGCCTGTCGTGTGCGGCGCTCTGATGCTCGAAGCTCTGCGGCGCGCGGCGGCGGTGGGCCGGCCTGTGCTCTCCCACGCCGAAGATCTCACGCTGCCGGGAACTGTTGCCGCGTCGGAGGCGACGGCTGTTGCGCGTGACATTTGCCTCGCCGAACAGTCGGGGGCCCCCGTGCACTTTTGCCACATCTCCACCGCGTCGTCGGTGCGGCTGATTCGCGACGCGAAGCGGGCAGGCATTGCCATAACCGCCGAAACCGCGCCGCACTATTTCACGCTCACGCAGGACGACGAGGGCTGCGCCGGCAACCCAAACGCAAAAATGAATCCCCCCCTTCGCCGGCTGCGCGACCTTCAGGCCGTGCGCGAGGCACTGGCCGACGGCACCATCGACCTCATTGCCACCGACCACGCTCCCCACACCGCCCTTGAAAAAAACGCGCCCTATGACAGGGCGCCAAACGGCGTCGTGGGGCTGGAGACGGCGCTGGCCCTCGGCATCACCGAGCTTGTGCGGCGAGGTGTGTTGACGCTGCCCATGCTGCTCTCCCGGATGAGCACCGCGCCGGCGCGTCTGCTCGGGCTGGAGGGCGGCGCGCTGCGCATCGGGGCGCCGGCAGATCTCGTGCTCTTCGACCAAAACGAGCCCTGGGTGGTGGAGCCTGCGGCGCTGCACGGCAAGTCGTGCAACACGCCCTTTGCCGGGCGCACGCTCTTTGGGCGCGTCAAGCTCACGCTGGTGGGCGGCGCTGTGGTCTACAGAGCACCGGAGCTGGAAGGCGCAACTAAACCATGAGCGCCATGTCGCCCACAGATCTAACGCGGGCCTTTGATGCCCTTTCAAGTCACAACCCTGCCAGCCGCAAGACGGCATTGCGCCGCTTCGCAAAAGCCAGTTTTGCTCCCCTCCCGTTTTCTTCACCTTCTCAACCTCTGCTTGAAATCATTATACACATATTAAGGAGGCCCCCATGTCTGTCGATTCTCTGATCGCCCGCATCACACAGCTCCAAAACCCCACGGTGGTGGGGCTCGACCCCAACCCCGACGCCATGCCGCCCCACCTGCTCGAGCAGTCGAAGGGAGACAACCCCTTTGAACGCGCGGCCAACGCCGTGACCGCGATGAACTACGCTCTCATCGACGCGCTGTGCGACATCGTTCCAGCCGTCAAGCCGCAGCTGGCCTGCTATGAGCAACTGCGCCACGAGGGGGTCAAAGCCTTCTATGATACGGTGCGCTATGCGAAGCAGCGCGGCATGTTCGTCATCGCCGACGCCAAGCGCGGCGACATCGGCTCCACTTGCGACTACTATGCAAACGCCTTTTTGGGGGATGTCGCCCTCTTCGGTGAGCGGCAGCCCGCCTTCGACGCGGACGCTCTGACCGTCAACCCCTATCTGGGCAGCGATGGACTGTCGCCCTTTGTCAAACGCTGCGACGCATTTGACAAGATGATCTTTGTGCTGGTCAAGACCAGCAACCCCTCCTCCGGCGAATTTCAGGACCGCGCGCTTGAAGACGCGCCCCTGTATGAGCAGGTGGGCAAGGCCGTCCATGCGCTCGGAGAGGGCCGCGTCGGAGCCCATGGCTACAGCAGCGTGGGCGCCGTGGTGGGCGCCACCTACCCCGCGCAGCTTGCCGCGCTGCGCAGCGCCCTGCCGCACACCTTCTTTCTGGTGCCAGGCTATGGCGCCCAGGGCGGCGGCGCAAAAGACGCTGCCGCCGCCTTTGACAAAAAAGGACTTGGCGCCATTGTCAACTCCTCGCGCGGCATCCTCTGCGCATGGAGCAAGAGAAAGCTCGACGGCACGGCCTTTGCCGCCGCCGCGCGCGAAGAGGCGCTTTTGATGAGAGAGGACTTGCTGGCCGCCATCGGACACCCCATCGGGGAGGAGAGA
>CABRXB010000205.1 GCA_902474785.1 uncultured Eubacteriales bacterium
GTCGGTCACGCGGTAGGTGGAGCGGGAGTTTGGCGGCAGCTTCCCGCCATTGAGGTGGTAGGTGATGGAGAACTCCCTGGTGAGTTCCTCAACAAAGGCTTCAATATTGACAAGTCCGTAACCATAGGCGTTGTCGTACCCCGGCGCGCCAAGGTCTGTGGAGGAGGCTTTCAAAAGATAGCGAAAACCGGCGTCGGTGATATCTCTGTCATAACCCAGCGCCAACGCCGCCATGCCCGCCACAACGGGGGCGGCATAGGATGTGCCAAAGCCGCCCGTGAGCTTATAGTGGTCAGAGGCACCGTTGCCAAGGCCCGCGACGTTGCCGCCCGGCGCTGTGACAAAAACCGAACTGTTGACGTTGGAGAAGTCGGACACGCCAAGATCCTCGTCCACCGAGCCCACGCCGATGACACTGTTGTAGGCGGCGGGGTATCTGAGAACGGAGCTGCCGTCGTTGCCAACGGCGGCGATCAGGAGGATCCCCTTGTCGGCCGCCTTGTCGATGGCCTCTTTCAACAGGTTGGAATCGGCGGGGATGCCAAGGCTCATGTTGATGACATCAACCCCGTCGGCAACCGCCTGGTTGATGGCGGAGACCACTGTGCTCAGGGAGGTGGTGTCCTTATTGAAGATACGATATGCGCCGATGGAGGCCCTTGGCGCAACGCCGGCCAACCCTTTTTCATTGTTGGTCTGCGCGGAGATGACGCCCGTCACAAAGGTGCCGTGGCCAAAGACGTCCCGATCATAGGACAGGCCGTCGGAGTGGAAGTTTGCGCCGGAAATGAGGCTTGCATCCAAGTCCTCATGGGCCTTGTTGATGCCCGAGTCGATCACGGCCACCGTGACGCCCTCGCCCAAAAGTCCCTTTTCATAGGCGGCCATGGCGCCGGTTTCTTGCAAGTTCCACTGATAGTCTTGGTAATATGTGTCGTTTGGAACAAAGAGAGCGGGTTCGGCGTCGTCAAAGAGCTCGACAATATAGTTGGGCTCAATGTAGGCCACAAGCTCCTGTGGAATGTCCTGCACTTGGGCGAGATCGTCCACAACAAGAAAGTTGCCGAGGGAATCATAGGCGTCTTCATCGCTCATGGTTCGCGCCAGAGGCACATCGTCGCGCAGTCTGACGATGTATCCGTCAAAGGAGGGGGGCTCTTGCGCGCCCCCCTGTGCGGCGGCGGGGAGGGGAAAAAGCTGAAAGAGCAGCGAAAGGCACAATAAAATGCTCAGACGTTTGATATGAGGTCACTCCTTTTGGTATTTTTGTCAAGCAGCCACAGATGGGGCAAAGCGCCCCATCTGTGGCTGAAAGGATTTTGGCCGGCTGGCCTTTGGTTTGACGTCAGATCAGGCCTCGAGATCCTTAAGGGCCGGATGACTGAGCAAAACATGTGCGATAAAGCGTTGCAGGATGGCCGAAACTTCGGCCCGGGTGGCGCGTCCTGCGGGATCAAGGCTGCCGTCTGGTCTGCCGCTGAGCAGCTCACAGCCCACGGCCCACGCCGTCTGGGTCTGCGCCCAGCTCGAGATGGATGTGTGGTCGGGGAAGGCGTCAAGCTCGCCGCTTGCCGAGGTGTCATACTGCGCAAAGCGGGCGTAGTTGAACAGGATCACGGCCATCTGCTCTCTGGTGATGGGATCGTCGGGCCCAAAGAGGTTGTTTCCATAGCCCGACACAATGCCGTTTTCACTGGCCCACTGCACATAGGGGGCAAACCAGGCGTCCTGCGCCACGTCGTCAAAAACGGCCTCGTCGTAGTCGCTTTGGTCAATGCCCTGCATGCGGCCGAGCACCGTGACAAACATGCCGCGCGTCATGGGTGTATCCGGAGAGAAAAGCGCATCCGATGTGCCCTGGAAGAGCTCGCGTGCGGCGGTAAAGGCCACATAGTCGGCAGCCCAGTGATCGGTTACATCGTCAAAGGACTTGGGATTGTGGATGAGGTCATACTTGCCAACCTGATCTGCGACGTAGAACATACGCCCGTCAGAGAGCGCGCACCAGGGCAAAATGCGGGTCTGTCCGTCCGCGTCGGTGCGTTGCACCACATTGGAGCCGGCAGGTTGACCTAAAGCGTCGTCGAGCGAGATGAGCAGGTCAGATACGGAGTCGCCATCCTTGAGGGTTCCCGCCGGGATGATGACAACGCAGTCATCATTTTCAACAACAACATCCTGGGTCTGGTTTTTCCTGATGATTTCCTGCTGCTCCTGCTTTGTGAGCGCGTCCTGTTCAACCGGCGTGATCTCTGGCGGCGGGCCGGAGGCTCGGCGCATCTGAACGAGTTCGGTGTAAAGGTTGTCAGGATTGTCCTTGTCGCGCACAGCCACCTGATTCCATCCGTAGTCGCAGTTGAAGAAGCGATAGACGCTGTCGCCCTCGGTGGTCCAGGCGAGCGACGGATTGGCGTCGATGGCCTCTTGAATGCCCGTAGCATCGAGAATGTCGGTGGAGTTTTCGCGCGGCATGAGGAAGAACTCATACTCTTGGCTGCCGCCGCCCGTGGCGGTCACTGTGATCACGCGAAGGCCAAATTCATTTCTGCGCTGCGCCTGCGCGGTGAAGGCAACCGCCGTGTCGTCAATGGACAACGTTGTGGTGAGGTAGTTGTCGGGCTCGGCGCTCTCGGGGGTATGTTCCTTGTCGCGGACATAGAGCGTGTAATCTCCGGGGGTGAGACCTTCAAACGCTGTGGCGTCCTGCCACGGGAGCGCGTCGACAAAGGCGTCGAAGGCCAAAAGATACGCAGCCATGGACTGTGCCGCCTGCTCGGGCGACAGATCTGCGGTGTCGGGCGCAAGGGGGGCGCTCTGGTCTGTCAGAGCAAACTGGTAGGCGTTGCCGTAGCTGTTGGCTGTCGGGGTGGACAGCTCTGCGTCATACAGACCGCCCGTCAGTTTGTCCTTGTCGATCAGAACACGGCCATTGTTGCGCGCCTGGCTGTAGGAGGGCTCCACCGTGACCCAGCCGTCCCCTCCGACAATGGGCAGCGTTACAGAGGTCGTAGAGCTTTGCGCGTTGCCCGCATAGTCGGTCGCAACAAATTGATAATTACCGCCATAGTTGATGGGATAGAGGTTGCTCACGGCGGTGGGAGCAGCGTTGTTGCCAGAGGTGTGGTTGAAGATGCGATAGCCGTTGACCGTGATCTCACGGATGTTGGCCTGACCGGTGACACCCTTTCTGACCAGG
>CABRXB010000206.1 GCA_902474785.1 uncultured Eubacteriales bacterium
GGGAAGAAGGGCCCTATGGGGTGGATGATCGTGCCCAGGATGTCTGTGGCAAAGCCGGTCAGAATTCCGACGAAAGGGCCATAGATCAGCGAGCCCAGGGCGTTGAGGAAAAAACCGAAACTGATTTTGAGATTTTCTCCCACCATGACGTAAAAACTCGTGATGGCAACTCTTCCCGCGACCAGCAGCGCGGCCAGCACCAGCAGCCGCAGATTTTTGACAGAGAGCTTTGCCTCGCGCCAGTAGCCGGCGCAAAAAGGACTTGAATAAAGACCGCTTTGCGGCTCTTGGTTTGTCACAGATTGTCCCCCCTTTTATGTATGTTAGAAGTATAACACATCCCTTTTCCTCAAAACAAGGTTGCAAAGCGGGGAAAAATCGGGGTCTCAGACTAGCGTTTTTGGCAAAGTTGTGGTACAATACCGGCATACTAAAGGAAGGACGGATTGTTTTCCGCCGGATTCACAGCAAAAGTAGCCATATGGCTTTAAGCGGAGGATTTGTGATTCATGAGTGAACATGCAAACGGCGGAGCGCCTCAAAAGGCCTCGCCGAAGAAAAAAATGGACTCCAAAAAGTGGCGAACTGTCGGCCGCGTGCTCGGCACGTTGCTGCTCATCGGCGTGCTGACGGGCTTGATGGTGCTCGGCTCGCTTTATTATTATGTAGCAAACTATCTCGACCCGCAGATGAACGTCGATCTCGACAGCTATAAACTGGCCTACACAAGTTATGTATACTATACCGACCAAAACGGCGAGGAGAAAATTCTCGAATCGCTGTATGGCGATGAAAACCGCGAGTGGGTCGATCTGGTCAAGATCCCAAAATATATGCAGGACGCGGCGGTCGCCATTGAAGATGAACGCTTCTGGGAGCACAACGGCGTCGACTGGAAGCGCACCTTTGCCGCGGTGTTCAATCTCATGACCGGCGGCTCGGGCGGACGGTTTGGCGCCTCCACCATCCCGCAGCAGGTGGTCAAAAACGTCACGGGCGACGATGACTACAGCATGATGAGAAAAATTGAGGAGATTTTGCGCGCCCTCAATTTGCGCAAGAATTATTCCCGAGAAGAGGTTCTCGAGTTTTATCTCAACACGGCCTACTTCGGTCAAAACACAAACGGCGTGCAGGCGGCGGCCAAAGTCTATTTTGACAAGGACGTCAGCGAGCTCAGCCTGGCCGAATGCGCCAGCATCATCGGCATCACCCAGTATCCCAGCCGCTACAACCCCTTTTTGCACGAGGACTACAACAAGGAGCGGCAGGAGACCGTGCTGTGGAAGATGTACGACCTTGGCTGGATCACCGAGGAGGAGGACACCGCGGCCAAAAACGAAGAACTGGTCTTCCAAAAGGAAAAAGTGCAGGAAGAACAGGGCAGGGTGCAGAGCTGGTTTGTCGACGAGGTCATCAAAAATGTCTTAAACGATCTCGTTGAGGAAAAGGGTTACGCCAAGAGCTATGCCAACAATCTCATCTACAAGGGCGGGCTTCGCATCTATTCCACCATCGATGTCAACGTGCAAAACACGCTTGACACGGTGTTCGAAGACATGTCGAGCTTTCCGACCCTGAGCGGCGAGGAACAGCCGCAGGCCTCTATGACCGTTCTCGACCCCTATACCGGCGCGGTGCTCGGGATCGCGGGCGCCCGAGGCGAGAAGACGGCGGCGCGCCTGTTCAACTATGCGACAGACGCCAAGCGCCAGCCGGGTTCCACCATCAAGCCGCTGGCGGTCTACGCGCCTGCGCTGGAATATGGCGTCGCCACGCAGGGCAGCGTCTATGACGATGCGCCGGTCGACGTGGAAAAACGCTATCCGCGCAACTATGACAGCTCCTACGCCGCCTACAGAGGACGCATGGACGTCAAGCAGGCGGTCTACCGCTCGGTCAACACCGTCGCCATGGCTGTGCTGGAGGACCTTGGGGTGGAGAGAGCCTTCAACTTCATCACAGAAAATCTCGGCGTCACCACGCTGGTGCGTCGCGAGGTCATCGGCGGACAGGTCAAAAGCGACGTCAATCTGGCGCCGCTCTCGCTGGGCGGCGTGACCCACGGCGTCACAAATCTTGAGATGGCCGCGGCTTACAGCGCCTTTGTCAACAAGGGCATCTACAACAAACCGTATACCTACACCAAGGTGGTGGCATACGACGGCACTGTGCTGCTCGAACACGAGGCAGACCCCGTCTATGCCATGAGCGAGCAGACGGCCTACCTGATCAACGACCTGTTGCAAGGCGTCGTCAGATCGGGCACCGGCACACCGGCGCAGCTCTCCAACATGGCGGTTGCCGGCAAGACCGGTACCACGAGCGACGACGTTGACCGCTGGTTTGTGGGCTACACGCCCTACTATGTGGGCGTGGTGTGGTTTGGCTATGACCAGCCCCGCACCAGTCGCTACTCGGGGACAAACCCGGCCCTTCAGGGCTGGGTGAAGGTCATGCGAAGCCTGCATGAAGATCTGCCCTATCGCAGCTTTTTCAGCACCACAGGCATTGTCTCGGGCTCCTACTGTCTTGACAGCGGCATGGCGCCGACAGCCGCCTGTGCCAACGATCCGCGCGGCAGCCGCGTGGCGACGGCAAACTTCAAAAAGGGCACGGTGCCGACAGAACCATGCAATGTGCACGTGTCCGTGGAGATCTGCAACGACTCGAACATGGTCGCGTCGCCCTACTGCACCAACAAGCGCACTGTCAGCATGCTCAACATTCACAGGGAATACCCCTATGAAATCGCCATTGTCGATGCACAGTACACCTATCTGCCGCTGCCGGTGGGCTATACGTTCCCCAGCGACAGTTCGGTGCCGGTCTATCAAAATCTGTTGACAGCGGGGACCAACCCTGGCTACTCGCCCGGAGTGGACGACCCCATGAACCACCTGTGTATCGTCCACTATGGCTACACCGCGCCGCAGCCGGGGGATCCAAACTATGTCGACCCCGACAACCCCATTGACCCAAACGATCCCGACAATCCCTTCGACCCGAGTGGGCCGAACAATCCGGGACATCCAACCGATCCCGACGACCCCGTGACCAACCCCACCGATCCCGATGTTCCGGTCGTCGACCCGGACGAGAGGCCCGATATCCCCTTTGACCCCGACTCCTCGACTTCCGAACAGCCGGTTGAGCCGGACCAGCTGCCAGACGGGTATTGAGGCCATCGGCCC
>CABRXB010000207.1 GCA_902474785.1 uncultured Eubacteriales bacterium
GTCCGCCGCCTCCTCCAAAGCTGCGTCCGCCGCCGCCACCGAAGGAGCCGCCTCCGCCCCCGCCTCCAAAACTACGCCCCATTGTGTCACCTCCGTGAATACGCTTTTTCGTGTTTTCTGTGCGCCATACGTTGCGCAAAGGAGCTCATGGGGACAACTTTCTTCAACTTCACGCGAAATTGCAGTTGCCGCATCCGCCCACATAAGCGCCTAACCTGTGTTTTATCTGCCATAGCTGGTTCGGCCAGACAGTGGCATTATGACGCACCTTGTACAAAACTCGCATTTTGTATGCGCCAAGCTCACCATCATTGTACCACAAAGGCGCGCAAAGGGAAAGAGGTTAGCGACAATTGGACATGGAATTCAAGGGCAGGATTCGCAATGCGAACGGGCGGTTTGCCGCATGGAAAAAGCAATCAAAAACGCCAAGGGGCGTCGATACGCCCTTGCTTTGACGGCCGACGTTATTTCAAGGCGAGCAGCCGCACGGTTGTTTGAGGCCACAGTCACAACCTGTGGCGCCGCTTTCTGTCGGGAGACAGAGGCGTTGCCCGGTGTGGCCGCGTGCCATTTTGCTGGGCTCAAAACCAAAAGATTTTCTACTCTGAACCAGAGAGATAAAAGGGCTGGCATTTAAAATCAAGTTGGCGACCGTGCAGAAAAAAGTAAGATTTGCATGGATAGGCCGGCTTCCACAGGATCACAGACGGCACCATGGCAGTAAGGGAAAGCGAGATCGCGGATGAAAGGATTGGCGCACAATAGGGCAGCGGGGCCAATGGGGGCCCTTGTCGATGATGAATTTGAAGGGGCGGGGTCGGACGGGACAAAAAAGGTCGGACGGCAAGCGTCCGTCCGACCATGAGCCAAGAGACGCTCTTCACGTGGATTCCCCTTGTTGTTCCTGCACCTTTCAAAAGGGACCGAGCCGCTTGAAGAGTGCGCCTCACTCTCTGGAAACGGGTTCTGCCATCACATAGGAGGTGAGGGGCGGAACCTGTTTGAACTGCTGGGACAGGGTTTGCATGGTCTGCCGCATCTCGGCAAGGCGCGCATCGTCCTCTAACAGGGAGAGGATGTCGTCGCCCGGCTCACCGTGGTCCTCCCAGTGGACAACGCCGATGCCCATCGCCTCGATCCAGGCGGCATTGCCCGCCTCCTGAAGCAAAAAGGGTCTGTTGACATAGAGCGGCGTTGTGCTGTGGATGGCTTCAAACATGGTGATGCCGCCGGGCTTTGTGATGAGAAGATCAGCGCGCGACATATAGTGCGCAACGCGGTCGGTGAAACCGATGACCTCCATCTCGGGAAAGTTTTTTTTCATCTTCTGATAGAGCGATTTGTTTCGGCCGGCGATCAGGGTGAGCTCCAGGTGGGGCGTTTGAATCAGGCGGCGCAGCAGCTCGTCTGAGGAGGGCAGAAGTCCAAGGCCGCCGCCCATGAAGAGAATGCGCTTGGTTGAATCAGGCGCCGGCTCGGGTGTGGATGCAAGAGCGAGAAAGGATTGACGAACGGGGATGCCGCGCACCGTGATGCGCTGGGCCGGCGCGCCGCGCCGAATCAGGGCCTCTTTTGTGGCTGTGGCCGGCACAAAATAGCGGTCGATGTCTGCATCGATCCAGGAGCCGTGCAGCGTCACGTCGGTCAAAACGGTGAAGAGCGAAAAGGAACGCCCCGTCGCGCGCCTGCAAGCGGCGAGATAATGCGAGCAGCCTGGCAGGACCACGATGACAAGATCCGGCTCTCTGTCTTTGAGAAAACGGTTGATCATTTTGGTGAGCAGACGCTCAAACATGCGAATTTCCTTTTTGTCGGCAAGTCTGCTGAGGCGATTGAACAGGCCGGGCATTTTGCTGACCAGAAGGTTGAAGCAGCGGTAGACCAGCCCTTTGAGCGGGGGAAAGAGCGCCTCCACAGCGTCCACCACCTCGACGTCTGGCTGTGGATTTTCAAGCAGCAGCTCCTCGCGGAGCGCCTCGGCTGCGGAGTAGTGACCCATGCCGAATCGTCCGGTTACGATCAGAATCTTCATGCAATTTCCTCCATCAGTTTTTGAAAAGCGTTGCGGCGCAGGACAAACAGGGAAAAGGCGAGCGGGGCGACATGCAGAGCAAAGCGCGTGTCCGTATCAATGCCGGGCGTCTCGTTCAGGTAGTGTTGGTGCTGGTCGCACAACAGAGTAAGAAACCCGCCGCGCACCGGCGATGGGACGGCCCCCTGGCTCGAAAGCATGTCAAGAAAGTGGGCTTCCAGCTTTTTTTCGTAGCGGTTGTGGGCGGCAATGCTGCCCTGAAAGGCTTCGTTGTGGGTATATGTGAAAGCGTCGACCACATAGTGCATCAGCTTGCCCAGCCGATAGGCGTCACAGGTCGCACACAGGCCAGAGACCTCCAGGCGCGCTGCAAGGTGGATCATACTGGGCAAAATGTTGTGAAAGTTGTGTCCGCGGGCGTGCCCATCGCGCAGAAAGCCGCGCAGATAGGTGAACGCGTTGAGGTCGGGCTCGATGCAGCCCAGCAAAAAAGCGACGCGCTGGCTCAAAGATGCCTGCGGCCAGCTTTGCAGCAGGGTTTTTCCAAGCTGCAAATGGCTTTCGGTTCTCAAAGGTGACATGCCTCCTTTTCCCGCTTTTGGCGTTTTTGTGCCCCTTCAGTATGGACAAAAAAGCCATGGAAAATAACAAAAGGATGTCGCCGGACTATGAAAAGATGGACGCCATCGCACGTCGCGCGCAACGGGGTCTGAAAGAGAAAACAAAAGCCACGCCAGAAAGGCGCGGCTTGAAGGGCCCATAAAACCGGATCACTCAGTGCCGTCACAAAAGGGCCGCGCCTCGTCGGTTTTAAAACGGATGGAGGAGTTAAAACCGGCGCCCTTCCACTTTTGGGGGGGTCGGGTTTCCTCTCGTTTTTATTGTTACAGATATTAAGCAGGGAAACAACTTCCTCTTAGAGATTAACACAGTTATAGAGAAAAGAAAAGAGGAATTTAAAAAAAACAGGTCAGAAAAATGGAGATTTTTTGGAATGGTGTTTCTGTCAAAACAAAGAGGACATTTTGATATTTGCATCCAAATACAAAAGCACAAAAATGGCGGCCGTCATCCAAAATTGAGCCGTCCCTTTCATCCCTCTTTTCGCGTTGGCCGTGCATATTTTGACTGTAAACTCTATAAAGAAGTATGGGTA
>CABRXB010000208.1 GCA_902474785.1 uncultured Eubacteriales bacterium
GGCAAGAGACAGTAGAGGAGCTTCTTCAAGCGCCCTGTTTTGTGATTGACATTCTGCCCCAGAGGGTGGAGCGGTCCCGTGCAGAACAGTATTTTGCAGTGGAGCGACACTACGGACAGGGAAAAGAAAGACAAAAGCTGGCTCAAAAATGGACGGATCTTTTGCTCAAGTTATCCTGTTATTGCGACTGTGAGGTTTGCGTTCACGGCGTATGGCGCAAAAATCCCGCGCCTCACCTGCTGGAGCAACGGGTCAAGGCGTGCGCGGCGGGAACAGGGGACGACTTGGAGCTGCTCATCGACAGGGGCTTGGCTATGATCACCGTCAGCAGGGGCGATCTGTCTATGAGCGTCTATCACCCCGATGAGCGGCTAAAAGAACTTCTTTTCAAGCTGGCGAGCGCCGAAGGACTCTTTTTTTGGGAGGCCGGGGCGGAATCAGAATGTGCGGACAGCGTTGGCCCAATGGACGAAAGTAAGGACAGATGAAAATGTATGAAAACAAATATGACGACCCGGTGTTTTTTTGAAAAATACGGGCAGATGAGCCGGTCGCAACAGGGGCTTGAGGGCGCGGGCGAGTGGAATACGCTTCAGAGTCTGTTGCCCGACTTTGCAGGCAAACGGGTGCTCGACCTGGGCTGCGGCTACGGGTGGCACTGTATCCATGCCGCGCAGCAGGGCGCTTTACGCGTGGTGGGTGTGGATCTCTCGGAGAAAATGCTCGAGATGGCAAGAGAGAAGACGGTGTTTCCGCAGGTGACATATCTGCGTGCGCCCATTGAGGAATTCTCGTTTGCCAAAGACAGTTATGACATTGTGCTCAGCTCACTGGCGCTGCACTATGTGGCCTCGTTTGAAGAGGTGGTTTTGCGGGTGCGCAACTGTCTGACGGCGGGCGGTTGGTTTGTCTTTTCGGTGGAACACCCCGTGTTTACAGCGCAGGGCACGCAGGACTGGCACTATGGGACAAACGGCGAGATTTTGCACTACCCCGTGGACAACTACTTCTATGAGGGCAAGCGGCAGGCCGTTTTTCTGGGGGAGCCTGTGGTCAAATACCACAAGACGCTCACCACCTATTTGAACGGGCTTTTGACAAACGGATTCGAGATTGTGAATGTTGTGGAGCCACAGCCGCCCGTTCACCTGATGCACCTGGAGGGGATGAAAGAGGAGATGCGTCGTCCCATGATGCTGATTGTCAAGGCGAGGAAAAAAGAGGACTAGACAGTCTTGGAGAGGAAGCAATTTTGAGCGATCAGACAAGCTGAAGAGCAGCTTAAGATGAGCTTGGAACAAAAAGCGCCGGCATTGTTGCCGGCGCTTTTGATTTTTCGGGAGTCTTTTCTGGGAATTCGCTGCAAGATTCAGGAGCGCCACGCCGGGGCCAAAACCGAAAGATCGGAACACGACCAGATGGAGTCCGGGCGAAAGATCAAACAAGGGGACAGGGGTGCCGGCGGTCATCAGATGAAACAGCAGTAAATTTGAATGGAAATCTAGGCGAGTACCGGGGTGCGTCCGAACGGCGATCGGCCGGAGCCATCTGAACGCCGGGCAAGGGCCAGAACAGGATGCCGGGGCGGGTTGTCAAACGAATCATCAATAAGATACCGGGATGCGCGCGCACGACGAACGCGGCAGACCGGAATGCCGCATGGGAGGGCGTGTGGGGGCGTCAGGACGGCTTGTAGAGCTTGCCGGTTTCGTTGTAGGCTGCGGCGATGTCGCGCAGAATTTCCTCATGCTCAAAGTCGGGACGGTAGACCATGTTGGTTTCACGGATCATGGAGAGGTTTTCGATGGGAAGCACCGTGATCTTCTTTTTCTTGAGCTCATCCAGGCAGACGCTTCTCGGAAGGATTGACACGCCGAAATCGCGTCGGATGAGATCTTTGATGGTGGCGATGTTGTCCACCTCGAGTACCACGTGAAACTCGTCGATCGACATGTTTTGGCTCTCGAGGTGTGAGACAAAAAGATTTGGGCAGCCGCAAGATCATGCGCTCTTTTTTGATTTCCCGCAGCGTCACGCTGCTCTTTGCGGCAAGGGGATTGTTGTTGGAAATTGCCAGCACGAGAAAATCGGTGTCGAGCAAAATGGAGTTGAACTCCCCGCGCGGCGCAATGCCGTCGATCATGGCCAGGTCGAGCTCATAATTGCGCAACTTATCATAAAGATTGTTGATGGTGTCAGTGATAATTTTTATGGAAACCCCCTCATGTGCAGCGCAGTATTGGGCCAGGGCCTCCGCAATAAAATTGCTCTCAGCCGTGTGGGTCACGCCGACGGTGAGGCGGGTGATACGCCGCTGCTCGTCCTTGAGCTCCTGGGAAAGCTGATCGTAAAGCGCCTGAAGGCGACGGGCATATTTTAACACAATTTCCCCTTCAGCGGTGGGTTTCAGGCTGTTTTCCGCTCGGTAAAAGAGCTTGACATCAAGCTCCTTTTCAAGCTGTTTGATGTGGTGGCTCACGGCCGGCTGCGTCAGCGAGAGCAGTTCGGCCGCGCGAGTGAAGCTGCCAAGCTCACAGACCTTGAGCAGCGTGCAAAGCTTGGGATCCAGCATGGAAACTCCCTCCTCACGGCTTGATATCAATACTTTTTATGATGTTCTAATATATCATGATTTTATTTTATTGCAGTTTGCGAGTATGATGGTAACACAACTTCGAAGAAAGTGCAAGGGTTTCAGAAAGGAAGGTCAGCCATGTGTGAGTGGATGAATGGCTTTAGCGATGTGGCAGTTGTGCTCTTGTGTTTGTGCCTGATGCTCTTTACGGGCTTTCTGGTGACGAGGGCAACCAAGCTGCTGCGTCTGCCAAATGTCAGTGGATATATCATTGCGGGGATTTTGCTGGGGCCGGGCGTGCTCCACGCAATCCCCGATTCCTTTTTAAATGGAATCAGTTTTGTCAGCGATCTGGCGCTCTCCTTCATCGCCTTCGGCGTTGGAGGGTATTTCACAAAAGAGGTGTTTTCCCAGTCAAAGGGCAACACGCTGATCATCACGCTGTTCGAATCCCTTTTCGCGGGGCTGCTTGTCACCCTTGGCATGCGTTACCTGTTTGGGATGGACTTGAGCTTTTCCCTGCTGCTGGGGGCCATCGCCACAGCCACAGCTCCAGCCAGCACCATGATGACCATTCGACAGTATCAGGCGCAAGGGCCCTTTGTGAGCA
>CABRXB010000209.1 GCA_902474785.1 uncultured Eubacteriales bacterium
CGCTGCAATTATGGCCTGCTTTGCACACCGCAGCACGTCGCGGTCACCGGTCGCGGCGCACGGCCGCCGGGCTCGCCGCGTTCGCGAGGGGAAAAGGGGGGTCAGAAGCTTGCTTGGCTCTTTGCCCGTTCGCGCGCCTGCGAGAGAACCTTGGCGGGCGTTTGGGACGTCACTTTGTGCTCAGCCAGACGAGATGGGCGATGCCCACAATGGTGTCGCCCTGCTGCAGCGACATGGGGCTCATCAGAGCGCCGGTGCCCACCAGCAGGACATTGGAAAAAGCGCCCTCGTTCATTTTTTTGAGCACGTGGCCGGCCAGCACCACGGCGGAGCAGCCGCAGCCCGAACCGCCGGCGTGCATATCCTGCTGCTTGAGGTCGTAGACCAGCAGCCCGCAGTCGTTGTATCGCTGGCCAAGGTCGATGCCCTGCTGTTTCATCTGCTCGCTGACAATGCGATGCCCCACCGAGCCGAGGTCGCCGGTGAGAATGAGGTCAAAGTCGGAGGCTGGCTTGCCCGTGTCCTTCAAAAACTGTGCAATGGTGTCGCAGGCGGCGGGCGCCATGGCAGCGCCCATGTTGGTGACGTCCGAGATGCCCATGTCGACAGGTTTTCCAATGCACACACCCTTGACCTTGACGCCCGAACCCTTGCCCAGCAGGAAGGCGCCCGCGCCCGTCACCGTCCACTGCGCGGTGGGCGCGCGCTGACCGCCATAGGCCAGCGGCGTGCGGAACTGGCGTTCCGCCGTGCAAAAGTGCGAGGAGGTGAGGCAAAGCGCCGTGTTTGCCGCGCCGCTCTCCACCATGAGCGCACCCAAAGCCAGACTTTCGGCCGCCGTGGAACAGGCGCCAAACAGCCCCACCGAAGGAATGCCCAGCGACGAGGCCGCATAACAGGAAGGGGTGCACTGGTTGATGAGGTCGCCGCTGAGCATCATGTCGACCTCATTTGCCGACACGCCGGCCTTTTGCAGCGTCAGCGTCACGGCCTGTTTTTGCAGAGTGGTTTCGGCCTTCTCCCAGCTCTTCTGGCCGGCGTAGGAGTCCTTGATGATGAGATCAAAGCTGTCGGAAAGGGGGCCCTCCCCCTCTTTTTTGCCGCCCACGGCGGCGCTGGCCAGCAGCGTCGCGCCCTGCTCGAGCAGCATGGTTTTCCCTTTTCGTGAAATCATGAAAAGCCCTCCTTACAGCCGCTGCATGAGCAGCAAAATCAGCCCGTAGACGGTCGAAGTCAAAATGCCGTAGACCAGCACGGGCCCAGCCACAACAAACATCTTCGCGGCAAGGCCAAGCACAAGACCTTCGCTTTTAAACTCCATGGCGGGCGAGACGATGGAGTTTGCAAAGCCGGTGATGGGGATGATGGTGCCCGCGCCGCCGAACTTGGCGATGTTGTCATAGAGGTTGAGAGCGGTCAGCAGCGCGCCCAAAAAGATCATGGTGACCGACGTTGCGGTGGAAGCGGCGTCCTTGCCCAGATTCATGGACATATAGTAGTTGGAAAAGAGCTGCCCCACCGTGCAAATCGCGCCGCCCACCAAAAAGGCGAGCAGCATGTTTTTTCCAAGCGGCGAGGAGGGCGAGACCTTTTTCACGTAGGCCTGATACTCCTGTTTGCTCATATTCATGGTCATATCCTCCAAAAGCTCAAATTGATGGGAGTAGTATGCTCTGCACCGCGCTTTGTTATGCGCACAAACCCGCTGATACCGCCGAGATTTCTCTTGCGCGCAGGAAAAGACTGTATTATAATGACAAAGGTGCCTTCCATGGATAAGAGCTTTGAACCAGAACGCATATGCAGCGTTGTCGCCTTGCGCCACGGGCTTTCTAAACGGGTGTCGTTTTTGAAAATCGGCTGCGAAAGCGCGGCGCGCGGGGTCGAAGGCAAAAAGGTTTTGGCGCTCTGCGCCGCAAGAGCATTTTTGGCGCTGTGGCTGGAAGGCTGTGTTGTCCCGAATTGCTTGAGGGCATGGAAATGAGAGCGATTGTTACCAAGCGAGAGAATAAAGAGAAAGCGAGGAGACATTATGCTGGAAACCAAGGCCATTTTGGAGACTGTTGCAGGGCTGGAAAGCGAATTGATTGCAAACCGCCGCATGCTTCACGAAAACCCTGAACCCTCCGGCGCGGAGGTCAAAACCGCCGCCTTTGTCGCACAGGAGATGAAAAAGCTGGGGATGGATCCCGTCTGGATCAAGGAGCCGGTCGCAGCCTACTATGTGCTCGACACCGGTCGCCCCGGCAAAACGGTGGCCCTGCGCGCCGACATCGACGCGCTCTCCATGCCCGAGGATGAAAACAACCTCAAGGGGAAAAAGGCCTGCGTGTCCAAGGTGCCCGGCGTTTGTCACGCCTGCGGACACGACGGACACACCTCCATGCTGCTGGCGGCGGCCAAGGCGCTTGTCGCCCACAAAGACGCGCTGTGCGGCAAGGTGATGTTCATCTTCGAGTCGAGCGAGGAGATGATCGCCACCGCCTCCTTCCCCGCCATCGTCGAGATGCTCAAGGAAAAGCAGCCCGACGTCATCTGGGGCATGCACCTGTATGCCATGATGAAGACCGGCACCGTTTCGGTGCAGTCGGGGCCCAGAATGTCGGGCGCAGGCTCCTTTGAAATCAAGATTGTGGGCAGAGGCGGCCACGGCTCGCGCCCCGACCAGTCCATCAACCCCGTGTTGACGGCGGCCGAGATCGCCTGCAAGCTCAACAGCATTGTGCCGCTGCAGATCGCGCCCGATGAGGCCGGCGTTGTCACGGTGTCCTGCCTGCAGGGTGGGGAGACCTGGAACATCATTCCCGACACCTGCACCATCATCGGCGGCATTCGCTACTTCTCTGTGGAGAATTTTGAAAAGATCATCTCGCGCATTCGGATCATCACCGACGCGCTGTGCGTGGCCAACGACTGCACGGCCGAATATGTCACCATGCCAAAGCTGATGTACCCTGTCATCAACAACCCTGCCGTTTCAAAGATTGCGGCGGCTGCGGTGGAAAAGGTTCTGCCGGGCGGCGTGGTGGAGGAGCCCGCATGGATGGCCTCTGAGTCCTTTGGCGCCTATCAGAATGTGGTGCCGGGCGTATTCGCCTTCGTGGGCATCCAAAACTAGGAGCTGGGCAGCGGCGCGGCCCACCACAACGTCAAGTTCGATCTCGACGAAA
>CABRXB010000210.1 GCA_902474785.1 uncultured Eubacteriales bacterium
TACCAAACGTCGCACAGAGCGCGCGCCGAATGTCTGAAGACGACCAAGGCCCTCTTGTTTTAAAGACGGTTGACCGCCCTGCCGCACCGTTTACGGGGCCACGGAACCATTGCGCAAACCGCCCTGACGGGTGAGATGGATGCCCGCCTTCATTTGCCGGCGACAAAACGGTTGATCGGTCAGCGACTGTGATGACGCCGGGCCCATCCGATTCAAAGGAGGGATTCTCATGAGGATTTTGCAAACATCTGCGGCAAAACACATCCTGCTGGGCTCGACGCCCTACGTCCTGCTGCTGCTTGTCATGGGGAAGGTGGGATATCTTGGCTGGCGCGAAACGGCGCTGATCTATCTCCCCATTTTTGTGGTGGCGGTGCTGGCCATGGTCTGGCGTCAGAGCTTTGGCGGTCACCTTTTGTTGATCTCCGCCGAGCTTGGATTGCTTGCCGAGTATGGCGTTCACCTGATGAACGGGCCAAAGCCCAACCTGTCGGGGGCCTTTTGCAACACCGCTATTTTGCTGGCCGGAACGCTTGCGGCTGTTGTGGTGCAGCTTGCGATCAACCGTCGCAGGAGATGAGGGGTTATGGACACGCCTCTTGCGTTGAGATCAAGCGGGGCGCGGGAAACGGGCCCTGCCTTGGAGAGAACGCGGCAGTGAAGACCGATGGCGTCTTGTAAAGAGAGGAGCGCACGCTTATGAAAATGCCGGAGCAAATCGACCCGATTTTGTTTGCCCCCTGTGGAATGAACTGCCTGGTGTGCTACAAATACTGCTGCTCCAACAGGCCATGCGCCGGCTGCCTGGGCGGGGAGCGTGGCAAACCGGCGCACTGCCGGACGTGCGCCATCAAAGACTGCGCCGCCGCGCGGGGACTTTCCCATTGTCATGGGTGCGACGAGTTTCCCTGTAAGGCAATCAAACGGCTGGATAAAAACTATCGCACACGGTATGGCATGAGTCTTCTGCAAAACAGTCTGTTTGCAAAAGAGAACGGAACCGCCGCGCTGCTGGAGCGGCATAAGAGGGAATTTGCCTGTCCTGTCTGCAACGGGGTGATCTCCCTGCACGACGCCAGGTGCAGCCAGTGTCAAAAAGCGATATCGAAGTAGCGGGGGCGCTGCGCGCGCGCCATGGCCATATGCCATGCTGCCGAAAAAAGGTCTGTCGTTTGAAGGCGACCAGTCAAGCGCACCCTCGCCGCAGGGGGTTTGTTTCAAAGGGTGCAGATTGCCTGAGCTTGCGCAGGGGCTTGGGTGACATGCGCGTGCTGGCGTTGTCGCCTCGGAGCGAGGAGCGTGCGCCGCCTGATCTGGCGAGCGAAGGTCATCAAGCGGGCCGCATAAGGGGAAATGTCCGCTCGAAGGATGTCCGCTTAGCCTGCCTTGCGTTGTCAGATCCGGCCAAAGCGCGGAAGGGCCCCGCCGCGCGAGGGCGGCCTTTGGCCGCGGGCCAAATGAAACAGGAGACAACGAGCGGCATCTCAAATTTCTCGCCCGCTTGGTCTTGCAGGGTTAAATCTTACAAGGCGCTGTGTTTCATTTGGCTCGGCGCCCCCATGGGGAGGCGCCCCTCGCGCGGCGGTTGTCAGGCTGCAAATGGGAGTCCCATCAAAAAAGGATGGAATTGAAAAAAGGCCGCAGGAATCATCCTGCGGCCTTTTGTTGTGTACAATGGCTCACTGTCCGTTTCTCGGGTGGGGAATGGCGTCGGCGCTTTGCAGGGCGCGGTAGATAATGGGCACCACGACCACGGCCGCCGCCAGCTCGATGGCGCCGTTGACGGCGATAAGGGTGGACAGAATGGTTTTGAAGAGTTCAAAGAAAGCTCTATAGCTTTCGATCATGCCGCCGAAGATGTAGATGGCCGAGAGCACCAAAACAGTATTTGTCACTGTGGCGGCGGCCCCTGCGACGGCGACGCCGGCAATGTCGCCCATACGACGGCGCGACCACGAGAAGACAAGCCCCGCCACCATGCCCACAAAGATGCGGGGCAGCACCGAGATCAGAGGGTTGGTGAAGAGAATCCAGGCGGGGTTTGTAAAGGCGCGCAGCAGGCAGGTGACGCCCCAGACAAAACCAAGGAGCGTGCCCGTCTTGGTGCCGAGGCAGACCGCTCCCAGGATAACCACCAGGTGCAGCGTGGTGATCTCAATGACGCCATAGTTGATGTAGCCCGTGTAGGGAATGACGGTCATGACGACGATGAGAGCAATGAAAACCGAGGTTAAGACCAGATTGCGAGTGTTCTTGGCCATTGGCGTTTCCTCCCCCTAGAAAAGTTGGTTTGTTGACGTTGCGGCAAAGGCGCGAAAGACAGGGGATTGGCTGTCCTGCGGGGCTTGCCGGCTTTGGTCTTATTATGCGGCCTGATTTCCAAAAAGTCAAGCAGCGGGGCCAGTTGACTTCGAATTTTAAGCGTGATACACTAGACTGGTCTACTTTTGAAGACAAAAGGAAAAACAAATCCGATTTGTGAAGGGAGGAGATCAAGATGACTCTGAAAATTCGGTCGAAGGGCACGCTGTTTTACGCCGGCCTCATTGCGCTGCAGTGCCTGTTGTGGGGCGTTGGAAACCCCATCATGAAAATCGGCATTTCCCAAATGCCGCCCTACCTGTGCCTGGCGCTGCGATACCTGCTGGCCACCACCTTGTTTTTCGCCCTTTTCAGGCGGCGCTGTTTCAAGGGATTGAGGCAGGCGCATCTCCCTTCTCTTGTGGGTGTGTGCGCGTTCACAGTGGTCTCCTTTGTCAGCGCCAACATTGCGCTGCTGCACACCTCGGCCACAAACGCCAGCTTTTTGATGGGCATGGCCGTTCTCTTTGCCCCGTTTTTGACCCCCATTTTTCTCAAATCACGGTTTGACTGGGGTTCCCTTCTGCCAGTGGGCATCACCGTGGCGGGGCTCTATCTGCTCTGTGGGATGGCGGGCGTGCCCCGCCTGGGCTTTGGCGAGTGGCTGGGTCTGCTCAGCGCGTGCACCGGCGCGGCCTCCATGGTGCTCAGCCCGCGGCTGCTCACCTGTATGGACGCCGTGTCGCTTGCAACCACGCAGTCGACCACAACGGGTCTTTGCTGCTTTGCGCTGTCGATGCTGACCGAGGGCGCGCCCAAGTTGCTGGAGATTCCGGCCGTGAGCTGGCTTGTCGTCGGCTACTCG
>CABRXB010000211.1 GCA_902474785.1 uncultured Eubacteriales bacterium
ACCTTTCCCTCGCGGGTGCGCGGCGACATGGTGGCCTTCAGGATGGAGGGCGTCTCGTGAATTTCCTTGATCATAAAGTGGGGATAGCCGCCCTTTTCGGCCGCCTCGTAGTCCCATGTGACGGTGAGCGGCGTCTTTTCAATGGGGTTTTTGTCGATGTCCACCACCGTCACCTTGTCGGCCTCCAGAATGGCGATCTCGCCGGGCTCCATGACCAGATACTGCTTGGTGTATTTGATGAAGGCGGGGATGTCGCTTCCCATGAAGTTTTCCCCGTCGCCAAGGCCGATCAGAAGGGGGTTTTCCTGCCGCACGCAGATGATTTTGCCGGGTTCGTCCTTGCAGATGATGCCAAAGGCATAGGTGCCGCGGATATCGCCCAGCGCCTTGATCACAGCGTCGAGAAAGTCGCCGGTCTGCTTGTAGTAGTAGTCCATCAGATGCGCGGCGGTCTCGGTGTCGGTCTGAGAGGAAAAAGCGTAGCCCTGTTCGGTCAAAAAGGCCTTGAGCTCCTGGTAGTTTTCAATGATGCCGTTGTGCAGCAAAGAGATGTGCTCGCTGCTGTGGGGGTGCGCGTTTTCGTCGGTGGGCCCGCCGTGCGTCGCCCATCTGGTATGTCCGATGCCGCAGTGGGTCTCCACGGCGCCGCGCGCCTCCATCTTGGCCTCAAGGTTGCTGATGCGGCCGGCCGCCTTGATGGTTTCGATGACGCCGTCGTGAAAAAAGGCCACGCCTGAGGAGTCGTATCCGCGGTACTCCAGCGTTTTGAGCGCATCAACCAAAAGGCGAGCGCAATTTTGCTTGCCCACATATCCAATAATTCCACACATAGGGATGTAATCCTCCAAAAATAAATTTAGTCCCCGAAATTCCACGCTGGGAGAAAGACGATTTGCCGCGGCGCAGGGGAGAGGCCGCAGCAGAAATGATCCGCCGCTGTGCGATTTGTGCTGCGATTGCCCGCAGTTTTGCACACAGCTCTCGGCAGCGGATCTGCCGAAGGGCACCCGCCGAACAGTTCGATCAACCCTTTCCTCGTCCACCGGGGCGTGGAAAACCCCGGTTCTGGCGCTTTGCTGCCAAAGGGCAGTTTGTCGGGGGAATGACGCGACATGTCGATGAAATAACGGTTTGCAACCACCTCCTCATATTCCTCAAATTATACAACAGGATGCGACAAAATGCAATTGCATTTGGGGATGTTCACAAATCGTTTCTTTTTTGGGCCTGACGCCGTTTGCGCATGGCTGCGTCGGTGACCATGGAGAAGATGAGCACCGCGCCCACGCTGATGAGAAAAGAGCCCACTGTCAGGACGGTGAGAATGGCAAAACTTGAGAGGGTGAGCTCGGGCGTGATGGGCAGCATCACGGAGATGTTCTGCGGGAAGAGCGGGGAGATGAGCAGCGTGAGCAGCAGCGCGATGGCGCCCTGCAAAAGCTTTCCATAGAAATAGGGGGTCATGGAGAGACCGCTGCCCTCGAGCACGCCGGCCACCTGGCAGAGGATGGACAGCCCCGCCGCGCCGATGAGAAAGCTCTGAAGGGCAAGTCGCACACGCAGGGAGAGCGCAAGCGTGCTCACGTTTGTCACCCCGTTTGTCATCTCAAGCAGACCTGAGAGCAGGGTGCCCACCGTGCCGTGCCCCGTGGGGAGCAGGGCGATGACCACGCCAAAGAAGATGATAAAGGCCGCGATGTAAAGGCTTGTCATGGCGCTGTTTTTGACGGCGCGCACAAAGGCGGTAAAAAGGCTTGGCACCTCGCGCGAAGAGGAGCGCGCGCCGATCCCCGGCGCGGGAGAGCCAACGGAGAGCAGCATGCCCGACAGCAGCGCCGCCGCGAGATGACAGCCATAGAGCATCCAGCCCACCTTGGGGGAGTTCCACAGCGCGGCGCCCACGACGCCCACGACAAAGGCAGGCCCCGAGTTGTTGCAAAGCGCCACAAGGCGCTCAGCCTGCTCTGCCGTGCAGCCGCCCTCCTCATACAGACGGCGCGCAGCGGCGGCGCCCACGGGGTAGCCCGAGAGCACGCCGAGTAGCAGCACGGGCGCCGCCTCGCGGGGTTGCTTGAACAGAGCGGGCATGGCGCCGCCGAGAACCTGTCCGGCTGCGTTTGTCACGCGCAGACTGATGAGCAGGTCGGCTGCGATCAAAAAGGGGAAGAGCGAGGGCAATACGCTGGCAAAGGCAAGCCGCGCGCTCTCCCTTGCCGCCGCCGCCACGTCGGTGGGAAAGATGAGCAGCGCCGCCGCGCCGATTCCAAGAAAGGTGGCAAGCAGAGCCTGGCGAAAACGGGACACAAAAGCTCCCTCCTCATTGTTGGTAAGATTTGCTCTATCCTATGAGGGCGGGTGGCCAAACATGCCTGTCTGGAATGGGGCGGGGCGTGGCCTCATACACTGAAAAGAAGGTGGGAGGGGGCAAAACAAGGCCAGGCTTGTTAGGGTTTGCCGCCTCGTTCCAAAGCATTTGAAACTTGGGAGGGTGTGCGCTCCATGGGAAAAAAAGAAAAGGGCAAGGGGCTCTCGCAGCTCGTGTCTCGCGAACTTGAAGTTCCGCTTGACGCCGTAACGCTGTTGCCCCGCATCGAGTGCATCGGAGACAAGGAGCTGACAGTGGAAGGACACAGAGGCATTTTGGAGTATGGGGAAACCTGTATTCGACTGTCGGGCGGAAGTATGGTGCTGGTCGTCCAGGGGGAGGGTCTTGAGCTCACGGGCATGACCCCCACCAGGGCGCGGGTGTCGGGCGCCATCAAACGGCTGATTTTCGAGCGAGGATGACAAGGACGCGGGGAAGGGGGAGATACCGGTGAAGTTTTTTTTCAGGTCGGCGCTGTCGGGCCGTGTGACGATTCAGGTGACGGGATTTTTTCTCGAGCGATTTCTCAATCTCACGGCAAAGCGCGGGTTGCCCACCTGGGACGTGCGCCGCATCAGCGAGACCGAGATGCTGCTTACGACAACGCCAGCCGCCTTCCGACGCATGAGAGACCCCGCCTTTCGCGCCGGCGTGCGCATCCGCGTCCATCGCAAGGCGGGTCTGCCCTTTACCCTGCGCCCCTATCGCCGCCGCAAGGCGCTGCTGGTGGGGCTCGTGCTCTTTTTGCTCGCGCCGCTGGCGGCCAGCCAATTTTTGTGGAGC
>CABRXB010000212.1 GCA_902474785.1 uncultured Eubacteriales bacterium
CATGGTGTCAAGCTCTTGCGGCGTGGAAACGGTGAGCAGCACCCCGGAAGCCCTTTTCCAGAGCGCACTTTGGAGCAGACGCTCACAGGCCATGCGGCTGCAGCTCTCACGCTGCGCTGCATCCATGCCACTTCGCTGCGCCACAAGCGCGCGCCGCAACTGCTTTTTCTCCATTCCCTGTATCATGGCAACGCCCTCAATCCAGCATCATGTTCATATAGGGAATTCCATGTCCCCCATCGGTCATGAGCAGACGCGTGAGCTCCTCGATGGTCATGGGCGAAAGCGTTTCCTTTCGCTCGGTCTGTTTGACCATGCCCTCTTTCACATAGTAGTCTCCCGTGTTTGCCTCGATGATTTCGTCTTCCAGGGAAAAGCTCATCTCAAGGTCGCGGTGTTTGGCCGCATAGGTCTTGAGCGCTGCCAGCACGTTGATCAGCCGCGCACAGCCGGCCTGAACCTCGATATAGTCGATCCCCTGCGGACACTCGCCCGGACAAAAATCAAAGACAAATTGCCTTGCCTGCGGAAATCTGCGCAGCAGTGCCGCCGCAAAATGGGGGAAGTTGTCCCCATGTAAAAAGAGCTCTTTGACATAGACGGTCTGCTCATCCATGGGGCGCGCAAAATAATAGCCTGCATAGACAGAGCCAAACACGCCGCCGCTGGCAGCATTGTCAAGGGCGGTGTAGTCTATAAAGCATTTATCCTTTACAACGGTGAGCTCTCTTCGGGCATAGGTGGAGGCATAGGCAAACGAGGGCGACGCCTTGCTCTCAAAACAAAGCGTCAGCTTGTGTTCCATGAGCTGTTGTCTGGTCATGGTGGCGCGGTGCAGCGCAAAAAGCGGCACCATGCCAAACCGACCATAGTAGCTGTAAAGCTCGGCCTCGGCCGGCAGCGTGCACAAAAACTGCTCGCCATCTTTTGCGCCCTGCTGCATGCGAAGGCGCATGAGCTGGCTCATCAGGCCCCGCCCGCGCTGACTTTCGTCGGTCATCGCGGCGTAAAGGTAAGAACCTTTCCACTCGTTGCGGAAAAAATGATAGGACACGGGCAGAAAATGCGCCGCGCTGAGAATGCGCTCATGGTCGTCAACTTGCACCATCACATCCATATGACCGGCAAACTGCCGGTAAAACGCATAGATGCTGGCGGGGTCGTCGTGAAATGTGCGGTTCCACAGGCCGGCCAGCTCGACGCTGGCGCCTGTTGGGTTGATCTGCATGGTGGTGAGCATGGCTGCGCTCCTCTCGGGATAATTCAAACGATAACGCCTGCACCCTGCGGCGCAAACGAATGATTCATATGAAAGATGGGAAAATCCGTCGCTTGACAAACCTTCCCTTTGTCTTGAGACGCAAAAGAGCAAAAAAAGTTGCAAAGCAAATTAAAGGCGCCCGCTTTGAAACAGCGGCGCATAAAGCCGCACGGCTATTCTCTCCAAATTGCCTCATACTTGGCCAAAATGAGCTCCGGATAGTAGGACAGCTTGGACTTGCGCAGGCCCGGAATGCCCATGTCTTCCTCGCGGTTGGCATAGGTGTAGCGGTGACTGCAATCCTCCATAAAGAAATGACAGATGGCGGAATAGATGCCCTCGTATTCGGTGAGCCCCTTTTCAAAGTGCACCACAATGGTGTCGCTGCCCGGGAACTGGGGCGTTCCGGCCGAGGCCGCCACCACCTTGCCATCCACCAACAAAACGCCGCCTTCGACATGCAGCGCCTCAAAATTGGTCAACAGCAGCTCAGCGGCCAGCTTTTCGTGACGGGCAGCATCGTCATCATCATAGGAATGCCCGCGGCACCATGCGCTATTCATTTCGAGCACGTCTGGCACCAGCTCGGGCGTCATGGCTCTATATTCGTAGTTGTAAAGCGTGGTGAATTTTTTCACATGTCCCCGCTTGCCGTGAAAGTCCTTTCCCTTGAATTCCCCCAGCGAAGCGGTCAAATGGATATAATCGTCCATATCGCGGCGGCGTTCAAAGGAAAATTGCCCGGGAAATGCGGCCTCGAGCCGCGCACGGCTGTCGTCGGTGACGCTCACCATGCGCAGCAGCTCGCCTTTTTCCTTTTGATGGCGCATCAGCTCGCCCACGGCGGCGACAAAATCGCCCGCTCCAACGGGGGGAATAAATCCCGGCTCCCCATCCTCCTCCAAACGCAGCAGCAGGCAATCCTGCGCGCGCGCATATGCGGCGTGGTATGTGTCCTTCCAGGAGTAGAGCGTGGCAAAACACTCGTCATAGTTTTGGGTGGTCACATGGATCAAATCGTTGTCGATGCGTTCCTGGTCTTCCAGATCGACCGGTTGAAAATCCAGCATAAAGAGACGTCTCCTCATTTCTAATTTTTGATAAAAGTCAAAGATCACAGGGGCAAGGTCTGCTTTACAATTTCCTCGAGCTGCGCGGAGATGTCATCCGGGGCGCGAATCCCCCCTGCCCCGTCGCCACAGTGAACCATGCGCCACCCGAGACGCCTGGCGGCAAACGCCGCCGTCTCATAACAGGTGCGCAGATAGGCGAGATTGCGCTCGTGCAGGTCTTTTTTGGCTTCGTCGCCCTGATACCGCTGGGCAATCAGGGCGCTCGCCGTCTCAATGGGAAGCTCCAGATAGAGCACGAGATCGGGGCGCGGCAGGGCAAAACGGGTATATTCCAGATCCGACAGCCAGCTCAAATAGTCCTCCCACCGGTCTTTGGGGAGTTTTCCCATCTGATGGATGATATTTGCCGTGACATAGCGGTCGGTCAGCACCAGCGCGCCCTCACGGTAATCCCGTCCCCAGTCCTGGCAGAAGGACGCGTAGCGGTCGACCGCGTAAAAGGTGGAGGCCGCATAGACGTTGACCTCGTCGAGCGCGCCCAGCTCCCCGCCCAGATAGAGGTCGATGAGCGCCGAGGAACGGGTGTAGGTTGGAAAGGTGATTTTCTTTACAGAGATCCCCTGCTGTTCCAGCCGCCACGACAGCAGCGCCGTCTGCGTCTGCTTGCCGCTGCCGTCCAGCCCGTCGATCACCACAAGGCGGCCCATGTCGTCTCCTCCCCTCACAAGGCTTCAAAAGCCTTTCGCACCTGCTCCATTTGCCCGCAGCTCATCTTGCCTTCAGGGCAGTTTCCGCGAAGACAGGGCGGCCCCGC
>CABRXB010000213.1 GCA_902474785.1 uncultured Eubacteriales bacterium
GCGTGTGAAAATCTTGATGCTCTCGGCGGCGTCCCTGCCCACCATATGTTCCACGCCGGCATAGAGATCCTCCGTGTTCTCCCGCACAATCACGAGATCCACATTTTGATAGCGGCTTTTGACATTGGGATAGTTTTTGGCGGGGCGCAGATTGACATAGAGGTCGAGCTCCTTGCGCAGCGCGACGTTGACGCTGCGAAATCCCGTGCCCACCGGGGTGGTGATGGGCCCTTTGAGCGCAACGCCGGTGCGTCTGATGGAATCGATCGCGCTCTGCGGCAGCGGCGTGCCGCAGCGTTCCATCTGGGCGACGCCGGCCTCCTCCACCTCCCATGCGATGGGCGCGCCCGACGCGTCAATGATGCGTCGCACGGCGTTTGCAATCTCGGGGCCGATGCCGTCTCCGGGGATGAGGGTGACGTTATGCATTGTTTTTTGCTCCTTCCTTCGTCGCGTTGAGCAGTCCGCCGGCCAGCAGCATGTCGGCCTGGCGCTGCGAAATTTCGAGTCTGGTTTTGATCTGCTTTCCGCCCGGGCCGGTCAACACCACGCAGGCGCCGGACACGGCCGCTTTGACCTGTTCGCGGGCGTTTTCAATCGTGAGCGCATCTCCCATGGAGAGCGTCTCATAGTCGGCCTCGTTTTCCAGCACCAGAGGAAGGATGCCGTTGTTGACGAGATTGGCCGCGTGGATGCGCGCAAAGGACTTTGCCAGCACGCCCTTGACGCCCAGATACAGCGGCGCGAGCGCCGCGTGCTCGCGGCTTGAGCCCTGCCCGTAGTTGGCGCCGCCCACGACAAAGCCGCCGCCCTTCTCCTTGGCGCGGGCGGGAAAGTCGGGGTCGCAGGGGGTGAGGCAATAATTGGCCAGATGCGGAATGTTGGAGCGGAAGGGCAAAAGCGCCGCCGTGGAGGGCATGATGTGGTCGGTGGTGATGTTGTCCTCCACCTTGAGCAGCACTTCGCCTCTGATCTCGTCGGGCATGGCGGGGCCTGCGGGGAAGGGCTTGATGTTCGGGCCGCGCACGACCTCCACGCGCTCTCCCTCCCCGGCGGGGGCTGCCACCATGTTGTCGTTGATGTAAAATTTGGGCGGACGCAGCGTCGCCGGGGCGACGGGCAGCGTCTGTGGGTCGGTGATGTAACCCGTGATGGCGGAGACGGCCGCCGTCTCGGGACTGACGAGGTAGACCTGCGCCGAGGCCGTTCCGCTGCGTCCGCAGAAGTTGCGGTTGAAGGTGCGCAGCGACACAGCGTCGGTCGCCGGGGCCTGGCCCATGCCGATGCAGGGGCCGCAGGCGCTCTCCAGAATGCGCGCGCCGGCCGCCACCATGGTGGCAAGCGCGCCGTTATTTGCCAGCATGGTGAGCACCTGGCGCGAACCGGGGGCGATGACCAGGCTGACGTGCTCGGCCACCGTTTTCCCCTTGAGGATGTCGGCCACCTTCATCATGTCGGCAAAAGAGGAGTTGGTGCAGCTTCCGATGGCCACCTGATCCACCCGCGTGCCGGCAAGCTGCTCGATGGTCGCCACGTTGTCGGGGCTGTGGGGGCAGGCGGCAAGCGGCACGAGTGTTGAGAGATCGATGGTCACGGTCTCATCATAGGCCGCCCCGGGGTCGGCGGCAAGCGGCGCCCAGTCGTCAAGACGCCCCTGCGCCTCGAAAAACTGCTGTGTGACCTCGTCGCTGGGAAAAACCGAAGTGGTCGCGCCGAGCTCCGCGCCCATGTTGGCGATGGTGGCGCGTTCCGGCACCGAGAGCGTCTCAACGCCGGGGCCGGCATACTCCATCACGCGCCCCACGCCGCCCTTGACGGTCAGACGGCGCAGCAGCTCCAAAATGATGTCCTTGGCCGACACCATGGGCGGCAACGACCCGTCGAGCCAGACGCGGCAGACCTTTGGCATGAGCACATGGTAGGCCCCGCCGCCCATGGCCACCGCAACGTCGAGCCCGCCGGCGCCGATGGCCAGCATGCCGACGCCGCCGCAGGTGGGGGTGTGGCTGTCAGAGCCCAGCAGCGTCTGTCCCGGTTTGGAGAAACGCTCCAGGTGCACCTGATGGCAGATGCCGTTGCCGGGCCGCGAAAACCAGATGCCGTGCTTTTTGGTCACGGTCGCGATGTACTTGTGGTCGTCTGCATTTTCAAAGCCGGCCTGCAGCATGTTGTGGTCGATATAGGCCACCGAGCGTTTGGTCTTGACGCGGTCGATGCCCATGGCCTCGAATTGCAGATAGGCCATGGTGCCGGTGGCGTCCTGCGTGAGCGTCTGGTCAATGCGCACGGCGATCTCCTCGCCCGCCTTCATCTGCCCGGACACAAGGTGCGATGCGATCAGTTTTTCTGTGATGTTCATCTATTGTGTTTCCCCCTCAGGCTGTGATTCCCAGTGTTTTGCAGACCTGCGCGAGCTCGGCGTTTCCAATGATGGTCACGCGGCCCCTGTCATACTGCTCGTCGACCCACTCTTTGAGCCTGATCACGCGCGGATCGTCCTTGTCCACGGGGTGCTCCCTGCAACCGAGATGACCCGAGAGCCACATGGCAAGCCCCGCCGCGCCCGACGTCTGCGTGATGGAAACCTTTGGCGGGCTTTTGAGAATGGTGGTGGTGTCGAAAATATTGTAAATCTCCTCGTCCTTGAGAAGACCGTCTGCGTGGATGCCGGCCTGCGTCATGTTGAAGTCCTTGCCCACAAAGGGGGTGTTTGCCGGAATTTCATAGCCGAGTTCCGCCTCATAGTAGTCTGCAATCTCGCGGATGACGGTGGGATCCATGCCGTCGAGCGTGCCGCGCAGTTGCGCATACTCGATCACCATGGCCTCAAGCGGCGTGTTGCCGGTGCGCTCACCGATGCCCAGCAGCGAACAGTTGACCGACGCCGCGCCATACAGCCACGCCGAGGCCGAGTTGACCACCGCCTTGTAGAAGTCGTTGTGGCCGTGCCACTCGAGCAGCTCGGGCGGAAAGCCGGCATAGTTGCGCAGTCCGTAGATGATGCCGGGCACGCTGCGCGGCATGGAGGCGCCGGAATAGGGAATGCCATAGCCCAGCGTGTCGCAGGCGCGAATCTTGATGGGGCGGCCGCTCTTCTCCATGAGCAGTTGAAGCTGGTGGGCAAAGGGGATGACAAAGCC
>CABRXB010000214.1 GCA_902474785.1 uncultured Eubacteriales bacterium
ATGGCGGCGACAGCGGCCATGTAAGCGTCGTAGCCCAGCGCCGTGACAGCGCCCTTGGGCTTGCCGCCAAACATCTCCTCATACGCCTTCAAAAAGGCTTCGGATTCGGCGGTGGGGGTGGCGTCTGCGTCGAAGAAGGTGGTGAAGCGGCAGGCTTCCACAGCGTCGCCGCCGACTTCGATCATGGCCTCGGTCTCCCAGGTGTCGGCGCCCAGGAACAGGATATCCTCGTAGCCCTGCTCACGGGCCTGCTTCATCATGAGGCCGGCCTCGGTGTAGCCGCTGGGGGCAAAGATGACGTCGGGCTCGGCCTTCATCACGCTGGCGATCTGGGCGGTGAAGTCCTGGTCGCCCTTGTTGAACTTGGCCTCGGCAACGATGTTCTCCTCGCCAAAGGCATCCTTAAAATACTTGTAGAGGCCAACGGCGTAGGTGTCGGACACGTCGTAGATCACGGCGGCCTTGGTCGCATTCAGATTGTTTTTGGCATAGTTGGCAAGCAGCGTGCCCTGGAAATCGTCCAGATAGCACACGCGGAAGTAGTAGTCGTTGCCCAGCGTGACGTTGGGGTTGGTGCAGGTGATGCCGATGGCGGGAACCTGTGCGCTTTCGTGGAGCCGGCGGCGATGGCGACGCTCGAGCCCCAGCTGCCGATCACGATGTCGACCTTTTCGGAGTCGACCAGGCGCACGGCGGCGTTGACAGCCTCAACATCGTCGGACTTGTTGTCAACGGCGACCAGCTCGATCTTCTTCCCAAGGACCTCGCCCTTGAGCGAGTGGGCGACCTGAATGCCCTCGTATTCCATCTGGCCGCCGGCGGCGTTGGCGCCCGAGAGCGGCTCAAAAATGCCGATCTTGATGACGTCGCTGTCGCCCCCGTTGTCCACCACGTCGCCGCCCTGGTTGTCGTCATCTGCAGGCGGATCGTCTTTGGTGCAGCCGGCAGCCAGCGCCAGCAGCATGAGCATGGCCAGAAACAGTGCTAAAAATCGTTTCATAAGTGTGTCTTCCTCCTCTTTGAATTCCATAACAGCAGTACATGTGTTCTTGTCACGAACACATGTCCCCGTCATTATAGCACCGCCTCGGTGCGATTGCAACCCTTTTGTCAAAATTAGTTCAAACTTTTGCCTCTTTTTGACGTCATCCCCCTCCTTCTTTGCCTCTTGCGTAAGAGACGCCCTTTGTCCGCCGACAATTCACCATATTCATCCCCTCCTTTTTTATACCTTCGCCCCGACGCGCGCAGTTTTTTTCTTCCTTTACAAGCGTGCACAAAAAGGGTACAATACCCTTCAGAAGATCCCCTGCGCACAACTAGCTACAGTGAGGAGAATGAAAATGAGAGATGTCGCCACCCTGCAGCGCATCGCCCGCGAACTTCGCATGGACATTGTCGAGATGATCTACCGCGCCGCCTCGGGGCACCCGGGCGGGTCGCTGTCCATCGCAGAGCTGCTGACGGCGCTCTATTTTGACGAGATGAACCACAGCCCCGACCGCAAAGACGACCCCGCGCGCGACCGTTTTGTGCTCTCCAAGGGCCACACGGCCCCCGCGCTGTATGCAACGCTCTCCAAAGCCGGCTATTTTGACAGAGAAGAGCTGTGGCGTCTGCGCCAGGTGGGGGCGATGCTTCAGGGCCACCCCGACCGCAAGGGCACGCCGGGAGTCGACGCCTCCACCGGCTCTCTGGGGCTTGGCGTCTCGGCCGCCTGCGGCATGGCCAAGGCCGCCAAAATCTATGGCGACAGCTACCGCGTCTACACCCTGCTGGGCGACGGCGAGATGGAGGAGGGCAGCGTTTGGGAAGCTTTGATGTTCGCCGCCCACTACAAGCTCGACAACCTGTGCGTCATGGTCGACCAAAACGGCCTTCAGATCGACGGGCCGGTGTGCGATGTGATGAACGTGCAGCCGCTTGACCAAAAGCTGGCCGCCTTTGGTTTTGAGGTCGCCGTGATCGACGGGCACGATTTCCCCGCCATCTTTGACGCCTTTGACAGAGCAAGGCGGACAAAGGGAGCGCCCTTTGCCATCGTCGCCAAAACCGTCAAGGGCAAGGGCGTCTCTTTTATGGAGAACAACGCCTCGTGGCACGGCTCCGCGCCGAATGCCGAACAATATGAACAGGCCATGGCCGAACTTGGAAGGGAGGAGGGCTGACCATGAAAGACCTCGGAAAACAGGCCACGCGCGAGGCCTACGGAAACGCGCTGGCCGCGCTGTCGGAAACCCATGACTTCGTGGTGCTCGACGCCGACCTCTCCAAATCGACCAAGACAAACACCTTTCAAAAGGCCTGCCCCGACCGCTTTGTCAACTGCGGCATCGCCGAGACCAATATGATGGGCGTCGCCGCCGGCATCGCCTCGACCGGCAGACCGGTCTTCGCCTCCACCTTTGCCATGTTTGCCGCCGGCCGCGCCTACGACGCGGTGCGCAACGGCATCGCCTACCCCCATCTCAATGTCAAAATCGCCGCCACCCATGCCGGCCTCTCGGTGGGGGAGGACGGCGCCACCCATCAGTGCATCGAGGACATTGCCCTCATGCGCGTCATCCCCGGCATGGTGGTCTGCTGCCCGGCCGACGGGCCCAGCACAGCCGCTGCCGTGCGCGCCGCGCTCGAGCACGACGGCCCCGTGTATCTGCGGCTGGGCCGCCTGTCGTTGCCCACGCTCTATGAGCAGCGGCAGCTTGAAAGCTTTTCCTTTGGCCGCGGCTATCTCCTGCGCGAAGGGGAGGATCTGACCATTGTCGCCACCGGGCTCATGACCGCCCGCGCGCTGGCCGCCGCCGATGCGCTCGAAGAGCAAGGCGTCCACGCCGCCGTGATCGACATGCCCACCATCAAGCCGCTCGACGAGGCGCTGCTCCTCGCCCAGGCCAAAAAGACCGGGGCCGTTGTCACGGCCGAGGAGCACTCGGTGGTCGGCGGGCTGGGCGGCGCTGTGGCCGAGTGTCTTGGCGCCGGCTGCCCCGTTCCCCTGCGCAGGGTCGGCGTGCAGGACGCATTCGGCAGCTCGGGCAAGGCCGAAGAGGTGCTTGCCGCCTACCATCTCACGGCGCAGGACATCGCGCGCGCGGCGCGCGACGTTCTCTCTGACAAGCGCGCTTAGACAAAGCTTTT
>CABRXB010000215.1 GCA_902474785.1 uncultured Eubacteriales bacterium
CAAACTCCTCAAAGCGGCGGTTGAACATGGCGGCGCTGCCGGCGTAGGCGTCTAGCTCCGCGTTAAAATAGTCGATCTGCGCGGCGCAGTAGAGCAGATACACGTCGTCATAGGGCGCGTCGACCAGCAGCGGGACATCCCCGTCCTGCGGGAAGCGGCGGTCTGGCGCCTCGTCCATGCGCAGCACGCCGCGCGCGATTTCACAGTCCAGCCGCGAAATCCACCCCGCCACCTCCGCGTCGTCGTAGATGTGCCGCTTTTTCTTTTGCAGTTCAGAGATCACCTGGTTGATGGTCGTCATAAAGCTCTTCCTCCCCTCTAGCTCGAAGCGCGTTCCAGCGCCGCAACGCGCGCCTCGAGCGCGGCAATTCTCTGCGCCAGCGCCGCCGCGCTGCCCTCCCGTTTTTCGGTGTAAAACGCGAAGTCGGATGCCTGCGCCAGCCACGAGACATAGGAAAACAGCGCGTCGAAGTCCTTTTGCATGTCGCCGGATTTTGCCGGGATGCTCTTTTCAAAATATTTCATGGCTATACCTCGCTTCCCACCGAAAACTCACGCACCAGCGAGAGCAGTTTACAGGGGCCCTCCCCCTCGAGCCGAAGGGAAAAGGCGTCGCAGCGCGCGATGCGCAGCGGCAGCGTGAAGGTCATGGCCCCCTGCCCGGCGAGGGTGGCGGCCTCCTGAAAGGGCGCCCCGTCATGCGAGACTAGGGCCCTCATGTGCGACCCAGCCGGCAGATCCAGGCGCAGGAAAAGTCTTGAGTAGACCTTGCGCCCGTGCACATATTCGTTGAAGGGGGCAAAGTCGGCGCGCCAGAGCACGTTCTCGCCCGTCTGCTGTCCGGTCTTGTACACTGCGCTGCCGGTCGCAAGATAGAGCTCGCCGTCGAGAGTGGCGAAGTCGTAGACCCGCGTGTTCCCGTCGCGCAACCACAGCCCGGTGCGGATGTCGTAGCCAAAAAGTCCCCAGGCGCCGGTCTCATCTTGCATGGAGACCATGTAGACGTCCCCGTCGACGCCGGCCGAGGCGTTTTGAAAACGCCGCTCTCCGAGCGCCTGCGAGATGAGCTGAGGGGACGCGCCGTCGTAGACGTAAAAGCCGCTTCGCCCTTTGTAGTAGAGCAGGTCGTTGATGACGCGCGCCGACTTGTGGCTGCCGCTTTCGATGCCCGGCACAAACGAGGTGTAAACGGCGTAGTTGGATGGGTACGAGCCCACCACCTTGTGCAGCGCGTCCTCCTTAAAGCAGAGCAGCGCCCCGCCCGACGAGGCGATGCCGGTGAAGTCACCGGCGGAGCCCACGGTCACGCTGTAGCTGTCGGTGGACAGCCCGTCGAAGACGTTGAAGTTGGTGGGATCGCCCAGCGCCGAGGCGTAGATGGCGTCGCCCCCCACCCCCCACAGGCGGTTTTCATGCTCGCAGATGTAGTGGATGTCGGGCATGGGGCGCGCGATGGTGATGCCCGCCGCCTCGCTGCCCTCCGTAAAGGTGTTTGCGTCAAAGGTAATCGAGGTGGATGTCACGCCGCGCACTGTGGCCTGCTTGTTGTTGGCCGTGATGCTGGTGCAGCCCGTGATCTTTACCACGTCGCCCACCTTGAAAAACTGCGTGAGGTTTTCATTTTGCACCTTACCGTTGTAGAGCGTCACGATGCAGGAAGTGATGTAGCCCGAGGGCCCTGACGTGTCGTATTCGTTGCCCGTCCAGTGCCCATACACACCGTCGGTGTTGAGGGGCTGCACAAAGTCGTTTACGCCGGCCTCCACGTCGTCTACCGTCGGTCTGACCTCAATTTTGTATTTGCCCGACGCGTCTTTATAGGGGATGAGGACATGACTTTTTGTGAGCTTTGGCGCCATCTTCACGCGATAGGTTGCGGCCCCAGTCGTCGTCCATCTATTTGTCGACGAGTTGAAGGTCGCCGTATTGTACGCCTTGACCCGATCGCTGCCTGTTTTCCCCACTTCAGTGTAGGCTGTAAATGTGATCTCATCCACCACAGGGTGCGCCGCCAGCGTGATCTTGCTTGTCGTAAAGGTCACAGTGCCGGCCACCGCCGTCACTGAGGCGTCAATGTACCCCCATTTGAGGCTGCTCGGGTTGGAAGTGTCGAGATACCGTTTGTCGGGCCAGATGCAAAGCTTGGTGTTGACGGTGGCAAACTGCTTTTCTCCCGGCAGCAGCACACCCACCTTTTGCCCGCCGTAGTAAAAATCACTTCCGTCGAGCACGCACAGCTTGTCCTTGGCATAGACGCCCGTCGGCTCGACATAGCTGCCCTCCACCGCGCGCGGACTGCGCACGGAAAGGGCCGGATAGCGCGTTGCTGTCAGCCCCTCGCTGTCGCATAGCTCGCCCGGCGTCACCCCTTCCGTGAGGTTGACCCCGCCAAAGGCGATGATCTGCGCCTTGCTGCGCGCACGCGTTTGGGGCAGTTTGGGTAGTTTCATATGGGCCTCCTTTGAACATTAGATAATAACTTAAAAGTGCTTGACAGGGGCGATATCGTTCAAGTATGCTGTGGTTAAAAGGGGAAGCCCTCAGGCCCCTTCGAGATAGAATCTTGTTCGCAGCGTGGAATGGTCGGGATTTCATCCTGCTCCACTGGTTTGTCAAACAAATCAGAAAACGCCTAAACGAGAAATTGAACAAGCCAAACGGCATTTGGTTGACCATCGGGAAAGGAGCAAAAGCCATGAGAGGAAATAGAAAATATGCGCGGGCTATGGCGCAAGCCAAAGACAATTTGGCAGATTTGCGCGAGCGAGGCTCGCAGGCGGCAAGTGGGGATGCGCTCGCCTTTATGGAAACCATCCTGACCCCCGAGGAGATCGCGCAAAGCGATTTGAGAGTGGCGCTGATCGGCGAGTTCATCAAAGCAAGACAGGAAAAAGGCATCAGCCAAAAGAAGCTGGAGGAGCTTTCGGGTGTAAAGCAGCCCGTCATTGCCAGACTGGAGAAAGGCGCCACCAGCCCGCAGATCGACACCGTTTTAAAGCTGCTCGCCCCGCTCGGAAAAACCCTCGCCATTGTCCCCATTGACGAAAGCCGCGCTGCGCCGCGCGGGGAGTGACTTTTGAAGGAGATGCGCTGCATCAGCCGCGATCCCGGCGCGCCGGGCTTCAAAAGCGTGC
>CABRXB010000216.1 GCA_902474785.1 uncultured Eubacteriales bacterium
TCTTTTTGGCATGGTAGAGGCGCGACGGGCGCCCGGCATAGTTTTGAAGCAGATCCGAGAGCTCCGACTGGAATGCCGCGTCCTCCTTGTAGAAGGCATAGGCGTCCTCAAGCTCGGCCAGCGCCCCCATGAGCCCTTCCGGGACATACTGGCCGCCGTGAACGCCAAATCTCCCCTTGGATGTTGTCTGTTCAGACATGAGAAAAACTCCTTTGCATCATTTTTGAGTTGTCTGCGCGAGTCAAAAAGAGACGCGTCGCCATCGCGAGGGCCAAGGAGTAGACAGGGCCTGGCGGATGTCGCGCACAAAAAACAGTTTCATGGTTGATTTCCTCCCGTCGCCATGCTGCCGGAGACGAAAAAACGCCCGTCCCCGACGCAAAAAAACGTCAAGGACGAGCGTGAAACCACACCCGCGGTGCCACCTTGATTCACGAAAAGAGACCTTTTCGTGCGCTTTGGCGGGATACCAGCATATCCCCGGCAACTCACGCATGCCCACGCGTCGCAGAATACTCGGCCTTTTTCAGTGAAAAGACCTTTGACTGCGCCCTCAGCGGTCCATTTGATGACGTGTTTTCTGCCCGATTCTCAGCATCGCGGGCTCTCTGTAAGAGCATCGTCACCGTTATCTCCGCGTCAACGGTTTGAAAGAAAGATAAAATTTCTATAAGGATACCATGCGGGAAAAGCCCTTGTCAACTGTATCATCTGGCCAAAGTTTGGTGGGATCTTGGCGTTGTCCTTTGTTTTAGTCGCCAAAGGAAAAAAGGTTTGCGAGAAAAAGACAGTTGTCTTTGGTTACAAAACGAAAAAAAGATACAAAATAATAAGGAAAATGTTGACTTTTTTGGAAAAAGTGCTATACTGAATATAGCGAAGAACGAACTCCATAATTGGCAAACCCGGTGAAATAGGCAGCGCAAAACAAAGAGGATCTCGTTTCAATTGGCAGCCGAAGCTCTTGTTGAGAGAACTTCTCTTTCGAAACGGATTTTTGCCCGGCTCACCGCTTGCACAACGCCTTTTGTTTGCCAACAAAATACATGAAAGAAAGGATGAATCAGGGCAAACCCGGCGAAAGCCGGCGACGCAAAACTATAGGGCCTTACCTTCCCCGGGTTGGCAGCCAGTTGCCTGAGGCGTGGAAACCCTCAGTCAGGCGATCCGGCACGCTGTGCCAGGTCGCATAGGGGATTAATTATGAAAAAACAAAATGAAAATCGCAATGCCCGAAAAGCCATCGTTGTCGCACTGCTTCTCCTGTTTCTCGTTTGTTTCGCGGCTTTTGCCGCGCATAAGAACAAAGTTCCTGTCGATGGGCAGGAGAAGGCCGCGCTGACCGCTCCTCATGTTGCGGTGCAGCCCGTGGCGCAACAGGCGTCCGCCCTTTCCGAAGAGACTGTCGCCCCCGTGGTGGCCGCTCCCGTGGTGGAGACGATCACTCTGAAGGTCAGTGCCCCCACCACCGATGCCGCTGTGCAGGACAAAGAGGTTGCGCAGCAGACCGAGCAGCTGGAGTCTGCATCGGTTCAGAGCAACGTCGACTTGTCCGCCCTGCTGCGCACGCTGTCGGCGCAGGTTTTGCCCTCCATGCCCGAGACGAGCATTGAGGATGGAGCCGTGCCGCTGTCCGGCGCCGTTTCTCCCGAGGAGCTTGAGCAGGCCATTGCCGTGCTCGAGACCGTTTCGCAGGCCGAGCAGCAGTTTGGCAACACGAACAGCAGCGCCAAGAGAGCCGAGAAAGCGCGCGAAGAGGCCAAGGAGACCTTGAACCAGGCCGTGCAAAACGAAAAGGCCGCGCAGGAGACCCTTGCGCAGGCCCAGGAGAGAGCACAGCAGGCCGAGGCCGAGCTGCAAGCCGCGCAGCAGAAATCGGATGCAACGGGCGAAGAGCTCGAAGCCGCCAAGAAAGCCCTGGAAGACGCGCAGGCACAGGCTGAGCAGGCCAAGGAGCTTGCCGACGCCAAGGCCAAAGAGCTGGAGAGCGCCAAAACTGCCGCCAAAGAGGCGGCCGACAACGCCGACGCGCTGCGCAAGGCCGCCGACGAGGCCAAAGCCGCTGCCGACGCCCTCAAGTCCAGCGCCAAGGTCTATGAGGCCATTGCCGTTTTGGAAAAGGGCATCACCGAGTCCGGCGTCAACGAGAAGAGCCAGGAGCTCAGAGGCAAAGACTATTTTGAGTTCACCAATGCGCTCAACTCCACCGGCGGGCACTATGCGCCTCTCATGAACGAGTATCTCGAGGGCGACGATGTCCTCGAGGAGGAAGACGAGTACACCTACCGCATCTACAAGTGCAACGGCGCCAGTGAGAAGGGGTACAACATCTTCTTCGTGCTGGAAAGCATCGAAGACAAAGAGCTGGGTCAAGAGGTTTTGCAGGTTGTCATGTACAACACTGTGACCGGGACCTATATGCTCGGCGACACCGCTGTGACAGTCGATGTCGAGAAGAACAAGGTGCTCAACGGCGGGCTTTTTGGCAATAACGCCGAGGACATCACCACCGAGGCACAGGACGCTCTGGCCGGCCTGAGCGAGGCCGAGAGCAAAGCGATCGAGGCGGAGGAGGCTGCCAAGACAGCCGAGACCGACAAAGAGACCGCTTCCAAGCTCGAGAGCGACAAGCAAAAAGAGGCTGACGACGCTGCCGCCGAGAGCGAGCAGGCGAATGCCGATCTGATCGAAGCGACCGAGACCGCCGACAAGGCGGAGCAGGCCGACCAGACTGCCAAGGACGAACTTGACAAAGCGCAGACAGAGCATGCTGACGCGAAAGAGCAAGAGGCTGCCGCGCAGGATGAGCTGGACGACGCCACGCAGTCCGTGACGCAGGCGGTCGAGCAGGCCAAAGAGGTGGGCGTTGCCGAGCAGGAGATCGAGGAGATCACCTCCGGCGGCGACGCACAGGACGACATCGAGCAGTAAGTCGCACCAGGGTTTGAAAAGTTTCAAAGCAGTTTCATCAAGAAAAGGGCGCCCCGAAGATCGGGGCGCCCTTCTTTTTTGGCAGCGCGGCGCACGCGTTGAAGAGTAGCGGCGCGCTGCCGGTGCAAAAGAGCAGGGGGCAAGGCTTCACGGCGGTATGTGCGCAGATCTGTGGTACGGTCAAAAACGCCGCTTGCCAAGC
>CABRXB010000217.1 GCA_902474785.1 uncultured Eubacteriales bacterium
CCCGCCGTTATGGAAGGCGAGTAGCCAAAAGGCGTCGGAAAATGGCGCTGCTGCCACGAACTGTTTTTTTGTAAGGTTGGGGAAAGAACCGGCGGGGACGCACTGTAAAAAGTACAAAAGCACTCTGCTGATCCTGGCAGAGTGCTTGGCTTCTTTGCCGGTTGACTCAGGGCAAAGGATCAAAAATTTGCCGGCAAGCGGCGCGATTGCACCGTATTGCATCTTCGGCGTCAAAGCACAACGCCCCTGACGTTTGACGGCGCAAATTCCCGCTCGGCAGGCGACAGATTCAAGGTTCCCCGTTCGGTCGGGGGCATCCTTGTCATGTGTTGGGGCGCCCGTTTCATGGAATGTTTGACATCGCCAGGGCTTTTTTGATGGGCTGCTTTGGGACGATAACGCTCCGTCACGATGAGCTTCGGTGCTTGATCTCTCGGGAAACGCCACGCCGCTCAAGGCGTCGTATCTCTGTTAAAGCCTGATTCCTTGGGGCCACGACGCTCGAGGCGCTGCGTCTTCATTGATGCCTGATCCCCTGGGCCGCGCCGCTCGTGGTATCGCGCCTTCCCGATGCTTTGGGACAAACCGCTTGTGGCGCCATATCTCCATTGAAGCCAGATCCTCTGAGCCCCGACGCTTGAGGCATCGCGCCTTCATTGAAGTCCGATCCTTGGGAACAAGCCATTCACGGCGTCGTATCTCCATTGGAGTCCGATCTTTTGGGACAAACCGGCATGAGTCGTTTCGCCCTTCAACGCGTCCTGTGCCATTTCCAAGGCGCCGCGATCTCTTTTATCATCATCTTGCCCGTTGTTACACCTTTGTCGCTGTATCGCCTGGTCGCGGGCCCATCCTCCTTGCCGCACGGCATGCGCAAAAAAATGCTTTTTGCAAGACAAGGCGCGTCGGGATATGGGGTCACCCTGTGTCGTGACCCCATACCCGGACGCGCCTGACATGTTTGCTATGGTTGAATGACTAGAAGCTTTTGCGCCTCGTGCGCGTCATTTAACCAGGGCCTCCACCGTCTCCTGCACCACTCTGCAGGCGGCCGCATCGAGATCATACGCCGTGGAACAGTCGAAATCCTGCGCCAGCTCTCTTGCAAGCGTCAGCCCCGCAAAGGTGGGCCGGCCCATTTCAAGGCGGGTGGGCAGGTCAAGCACGCTGACCCCCGTCATGGTGCGCAACAGCGTGCAGGCGATGAGATAGGATCCAATGGGCGAGGCGTGCTCCCCATCGTGATAATACAGTTCGATCTCGGGGTGCCCATGGCGCACCTTGTCCCACACAAGGCCGATGGGAGCCCACCTCATGTCGGGATATTTGGCCAGCAGCGCCTCATGCGCCTGCACAATCACAGCCTGCCCCTCGGGATTGTTTTTCTCGCTCCACGGCAGGTAGAGCAGCGGCTTGCTGTCCGAATGCTCCACATAGGGCATCAGCTTTGCGGCGCTCTCAAGCAGGTTGTCCTGCCCGGGGAAGGGATGGGCGATGTGTTGCAGCACGATGAAATTGTAACCGCCGTAGAGCACATTGAAGCGCACGTCAAACTGGTTGGACTGCCAGTCAAGTCCCTTGCCTCCCGAGGTGTTTTGCACCACGTCGATGTCAATGCCGCGCGCCGCGCCGAGCAGCTTTACCATATGGGGCATGTCGTTAAAAAAGGTATGGCTGTTGCCGACAAACAGAACTTTCACTTGATAAGACACCTCTTTCTTCTCATTTGCACCATTATACCGCACCTTTTGCCCTTCGAAAACCCTTTGAAGCCAAAAATTCCCCCTTTCGAATTCAGGTTTTTTGTGGTATCATATCCACATCCAAGGTTTTATTCCAAGATTATCCGGGGATTCCCCGGCTTTTCGCCAAGGCTTCTGCCGTCTCACAAACGCGGCAGACCGATTTCACAGAGGAGACGGTTATGAAGAAAATCCTATCTTTTGTTCTGGCGCTGTCGCTGATTTTGTCCTGCGCCCTGTTGCCGGCATCGGCCGCGAGTTCCTATGAGACCATCATCGCCGAAGGGCTCATCGAGTCCTACGACGCGGGACGCGGCCTCACGCTCGACGCTGCGGCCAACTGGAGCGCCGATCTCGCCACCATTTTGACGCTGACAACCTCGGTCGTCCCGCGCAACTTCGAGCTGTCGCTCGAGGGGGACAACCGCTATGTCACCTATGCCGGCTCCTACCCCGAGTCGGTGGACGACGCCGCGCTGCAAACGGCCGCCGAAGCGGTGCTCGCACGCATCATTCGCGACGGGATGACCGACCGTGAAAAGGTGATCGCCATCCACGACTGGGTGATTCAAAACACCACCTACGGCGGCAGCGGCATTGCTGCGCACTCGCCTGTCGGCGTCTTCCAGGACGGTGTGGCGGTGTGCGACGGCTATGCCCGCGCCGTGCTGCTGCTGTGCCGCCTGTCGCACATCCCCTGCCTGTTTCTCGCCTCCACCTCCATGAACCACTCCTACAACGCCGTCTACGTCGACGGGCAGTGGCTGCTGGTCGACGCCACCTGGGACGATCCCGATCAGGGCTCGGCCGCAAGGAGCGACTATCTGCTCAAAACCCCTGCTGAGATGCCAGACCATGTCGTGGATGGCGGCGGTGTGACGCGCGACGAGCTCTTCACCTTTGGCAGAACCTACTATTCCTACCTCATTGACGAGACAGGTGTCGCCGGCGGGATGACTCAGACGCAGATGGCCGATCTGCTCTATGAGAAGGGGCTCTTCTTTGGCACCGATCTCGGCTATGAGCTCGACCGCGCGCCCACCAGAGCCGAGGCCGCCGTGCTCTTTGTGCGCGTGCTGGGCCGCGAGAGCGAAGCGCTCGCGGGAGACGCCGCCACCCCCTTTGCCGACGTTCCGCAGTGGGCGGCCAATCACATTGCGCTGCTCTACCGCGAGGGGTTGACCAAGGGACAAAGCGATACCCTTTTCGGCTCCACCGCCACCACCGCCGCACGCGACTATGCCACCTTTTTGCTGCGCGCGCTGGGGTATACCGACGGGGTGGATTTCAACTGGGAGACCGCCATGGACACCGCCGCCCAAAAGGGCTTTGCCCCAGAAAACTGGAACGGTCTCACCTTCACCCGCGGCGACGCTGTGGA
>CABRXB010000218.1 GCA_902474785.1 uncultured Eubacteriales bacterium
CAACCGCTGGGAGCGCGTCAAACAGGCTTACGACTGCCTGGTGGAGCGTAAGGGCGAGCCGGCGCGCGACGTCGAGGCGGCGGTGAGAGCGTGCTACGAGGCGGGCGTGACCGATGAGTTTTTGCCCCCGCTTGTGGTGTCCCCGCAGGGCAAGATCAGCGCGGGCGACAGCGTCATCTTTTTCAACTTTCGTCCCGACCGCGCCAGGGAGCTCACGAGGGCCCTTCTCGACCCCGCGTTTGAGGGCTTTGAGCGGCCTGCCGGCGCGCTTGATCTGCACTATGTCTGCATGACGCAATACGACGCCTCGTTTGAGGGATTTCCAAAGCGTCCTGCCGTCGCCTATCCGCCCCACGATCTCTCCATGGTGCTCGGCGAGACCCTCTCAAAAAAGGGACTGACCCAGCTTCGCATCGCCGAGACCGAGAAATACGCGCATGTGACCTTCTTTTTCAACGGCGGGCGGGAGCAGCCCTTTCCGGGCGAGCAACGCATTTTGGTGCCCTCGCCCAAGGTTGCCACCTATGATCTGCAGCCCCAGATGAGCGCCCCCGAGGTTGCGCAAAAGGCTGCGGCTGCGCTGGAGGGCGGGCAGTTTGACTTTATGATCTGCAACCTTGCCAACTGTGACATGGTGGGGCACACCGGCGTTTTGGAGGCGGCGGTTTTGGCGGTCGAGGCGGTCGACAAGGCGGTGCGCATCATCGTCGAGGCTGCGGTGCGGCAGGGCGGCTTTGTGCTGCTGTGCGCCGACCACGGCAACGCCGAGTGCATGATTGCGGAAAACGGCCAACCCATGACGGCGCACACCGCAAACCCCGTGCCGCTCATCGCCGTCAACTCGAGCGCCAGAGGCCTGAAGGATGGGCGCCTTTGCGACATTGTGCCCACCATGCTGGCCCTCTGCGGCCTGGAAAAGCCCGCCGGGATGACGGGGGAAAGCCTGCTTCAGACAGGCGACGGCGCTCGAAACTTTTTCCCGGGGTAAGGCGTCTGGAGCCTTGCTCTCTTGCGGGAAACCGGAGCGCATATCCATCCATTCAAAAAAACCACTTGGAAAAAGTGGAAAAACAGGGTACAATCTTGCAAGAGACGTTTTGCCGGGCGGCATTGGCGCTTTAGAAAGTCTGCTGCTGTGACGGCTGTTTTGAAACCAGATGAGGAGAATGCCAATCATATGAGGATTGAATTTGACGAATACCGATTAAAACTGGAGAGCATGGAGCAGGAACTCGACGATCTCGCCTCGGCGCTGGGGCTTGCGCAGCTTCAAAGCGAAGTGACCCGGCTCGAGGAGCTTGCGGCCAAGGAGGGCTTTTGGGACGATCTTGCCGCCTCCCAGAAAGTGCTGCAAAAGACCAAGCAGGCCAAGCACAAGATCGAGCGCTTTGAGGCGCTTCACGCGCGCTGGGAAGATGCCTGCACGCTGGTGCAGCTCGCCATTGAAGCGGGGGACGACGACATGCTCGAGGAGATTGTCGCCGAGCACGACGCCGTCGCTAATACGCTTGAGGAGATGCGCCTGTCGACGCTGCTGACCGGCGAATACGATTCGCTCAACGCCATTTTAGCCTTTCACCCGGGAGCGGGCGGCACCGAGGCGCAGGACTGGGCGCAGATGCTCTACCGCATGTACACGCGTTGGGCGGAGCGCCACAACTTCACCTATCAGATTCTGGACTATCTTGACGGGGAGGAGGCCGGCATCAAGTCGGCCACCATCGCCATCCGCGGGGAAAACGCCTATGGCTATCTCAAAAGCGAGATGGGGGTGCACCGGCTGGTGCGCGTGTCGCCCTTTGACTCGTCGGGCCGCCGTCACACCTCGTTTGCCTCGCTGGAAGTCATGCCCGAGTTCAACGACACCATTGAGATCGACATCCGCGACGAAGATCTCAAGGTCGACACCTATCGTTCGAGCGGCGCGGGCGGGCAGCACGTCAACAAGACGGAGTCGGCCATCCGCATCACCCATGTGCCCACCGGCATCGTGGTGGCCTGCCAAAACGAGCGCAGCCAGCACCAAAACAGGGAGACCGCCATGACCATGCTCAAATCCAAGCTGCTCGAGATCAAGGAGCGCGAGCGCGTGGAACGCATTGAAGACATCAAGGGGGATCAAAAGGACATCGCCTGGGGCAGTCAGATTCGCTCCTACGTCTTCATGCCCTATACGCTGGCAAAGGATCACCGCACGGGATTTGAAGCGGGCAACATCGGCGCCGTCATGGATGGAGACATCGACGGGTTTATCAACGCCTATCTCAAGGCAAAGAGCCGCGGCGAGCTGTAGGAGGGAAAGATATGATGCAAGGAGTGTTTGAAAAAAGCGGGCTGACATGGCAGTGTAAGAGCTTTGAGCAGCTCTCTGCGCCCGAGCTCTACGAGCTGCTGGCGCTGCGCGCCGAAATTTTCGTGGTGGAGCAGGATTGCCCCTATCAGGATCTGGACTATGAGGATCAGAGCTCCTATCACATCCAGTGCAAAAAAGACGGCGCGCTGGTCGGCTATATGCGCCTCATTGCGCCGGGGGTGCACTATGAGACGCCGACCATTGGGCGCTTTGTGGTCAAACAGACCATGCGGCGCGCGGGGCTCGGACGTGAGATCTTGCGCCTTGGCATCAAACTCTGCGAGCAGGTGTGGAATCCCGAGGCCGTCACGCTCTCGGGGCAGGCGTATCTGCTGGAATTTTACAAGGCAGAGGGCTTTGTCCCGGTGGAAGGCCCCTATCTGGAGGACGGCATTCCCCACTATAAGATGGTCTATGCCGTGAAGTAGGGAAAACGAAAAGAAATTTGCAGCTTAGGAGAAGGGCGGGCATTTCCAAAAGGGAGTGCGCCTGGATGTGTCTGCCGTCGTTGCCAATTGGGAGGCAGCAAAGAGGCTGGCGTGAGACGTGGCGCTTTGTTATCAAAGATTGCGCGAGCAGACCGATGACAGATCAAGCGGCAAAGGAAAAATATGAAAGTCAAAGGCCGCCCATTCGGGCGGCCTTTGCCGTTTATCAATATCTATGAGGGGAGAGAGCAACAAGGCAGAGTGCAGGACAAACGTGCAGCGTTTGTCGTTTTGTCGGGTACTTGAAAACGCATCGACAGTCGGA
>CABRXB010000219.1 GCA_902474785.1 uncultured Eubacteriales bacterium
CTGCCCGAAAAATGGGGTCCCTACCTTGTCGGCATGCTGGTGGCCGCCGTGACGGGTTACGCCGCCATCGGCCTTGTCAAGATGCTGGTTCGGGACAACAAGTTCTCGTCGTTTGCCTACTACTGCTTTGTGGTGGGCGCAGCCACCGTCATCTATTTCGGCTTTATCCGCTAGGGATCGTTTGTTTTTGAGCAGGCCGGATATCGCGCCTTTGCGCCGGCATTGAAACGCGGCGCACCATTTTTAGATCTCTTTGCTTTTCATTCCTAGAGACGGCTCGCCAAGCCCTCGCCCCACCCTTTTTGAAAGGAGCACCACAACCGATGGCGCAACAAAAACCAAAAAACAATTCCGGCAGCAAAGCCAAAGCAGCCGCAACACGGGCGGAAAACAAGCGCAAGGCGGAGTTTCGTCGCCAGTTGCGCGCCGTCACACAGCTTCTCTTTGGTCTTTTTTTGCTGTGCTGTATGGTCGCAGGACTAGTCGCCCCCCAGAAGCCCATCGGCGGCGTGGTGGGCGAGTTTGTCCGAACGCTGCTGCTCGGGCTCTTTGGCGTCTCGGCCTTTTTGTTGCCCTGCGCCCTCATCTACATCGGCCTGCTCAACGCCTTTGGCAAACGGGACAAGTCCTATGGCGCCAAGAAAACTGCCGGCTTTGTGCTGGCCGTCACGCTCTCGGGCGCCGTTCATCTGCTGGCGCCCGAAGTCGAGGGGTCGGGCTGGGCCGTGGTGCAGGCGCTCTACGCCCAGGGCAGTGAGACCCTGTGCTCGGGCGGCGTGGTGGGCGGCCTTTTGACCCGTATGCTGCTGCCCATGTGCGACCAGTTTGGCGCACTGATGATCTACTTAGCCTGCATAATCCTGTGCGCCGTGGTGCTGTGGGGCGTCACGGTGGAGGGCATGCTGCGCGCTCTTTTCCCCAACCGGGAACAGAAAAAAGAGGAGCGCGCGGCACGGCGCGAACAAAGGGAAATCGAGCGCGAGCGGCGCGAACGCGACCGCCAGTGGGAGCGCGAGGAGGCCGCCGAAAAAGCGGCCGAAAAAAAGGCGCGCCGCCACCGTCCGGGCGACCTCTCGGTGGAGGATTCTCCCGAGCAGCCCGCCGCGCCTGAAAAGGACGCGCTGCCAAAGCCGCCCACCTTCATGCCCCGCCGCGCCAAAGCGCAAACCGCACAGCCACAGGAAGTTCCTCTTGACACAATGGATCAAAATGCTCCCTTTGACGCGGTGCCGCCCGCCGTGGAAACGCCCCTGCCGGACGCCGGGCTGCCAACTTCCGATGTGCCGCCGCTCACGCCTTCGGCCGAGCTGCCGGGCGAGAGCGTCTCCATGACAAAGCAGGAGCTTGCCATGGAGGTGGCGGCGGTCGAGGAACAGGCCGAAGCCGAACACAGAGTTGGGGTCTACCGCGTGCCGCCGCTCTCGCTGCTGACGCGCGACCCCGGGGGCAGCGCCTCGACGGGGCGCGAGGAGGTCATCGCCTCCTCCGCCAAGATCATTGAAACGCTGCACAGCTTTGGCGTGGAGGCCACGCTGCTGGGCGCATCGCGCGGCCCGGCCGTCACCCGCTATGAGCTGACGCCGGCCGCCGGCGTCAAAATCAGCAAGATCACCAATCTGTCAGACGACATCGCCCTGTCGCTGGCCGCCGTGGGCGTGCGCATCGAGGCCCCCATCCCGGGCAAGGCCGCCATCGGCATCGAAGTTCCCAACAAAACGGTGGACACCGTTTACCTGCGCTCCATTTTGGAGTCCGACCAGTTTCGCCGCGCGGCAAGCCCGCTCACCTTCTGTCTGGGGCGCGACATCGGCGGCCTGCCCGTCGTGGGCGACATCTCCCGCATGCCCCACCTGCTCATCGCCGGTGCAACGGGTTCGGGCAAGTCGGTGTGCATCAACTCCCTCATCATCTCGCTGCTCTATAAGGCCAAGCCTGAAGAGGTGCGCATGATCCTCATCGACCCCAAGGTGGTCGAGCTGGGCGGCTACAACGGCATCCCCCACCTGATGATCCCCGTTGTCACCGACCCCAAAAAGGCGGCGGGCGCCCTCTCGTGGGCGGTGGGAGAGATGCAAAAACGCTACCAGATGTTTGCCGAGCGCGGCGTCAAGGATATCGCCGGTTACAATGCGCTGGCCGTCGGCGACGATGAGATCACCCCCATGCCGCGCATCGTCATCGTGATCGACGAGCTGGCCGACCTGATGATGACCGCCCCCGGCGAGGTGGAGGACTCCATCATGCGCCTGGCGCAGATGGCGCGCGCCGCCGGCATGCACCTTGTCATCGCCACCCAGCGCCCCACCGTCAACGTCATCACCGGCACCATCAAGGCAAACGTGCCCTCGCGCATCGCCTTTGCCGTCTCCTCCCAGATCGACTCGCGCACCATCTTGGACGCCGCCGGCGCTGAAAAACTGATCGGCAAGGGCGACATGCTCTACTACCCCTTGGGCGCCATCAAGCCGCTGCGACTGCAGGGCTGCCTTGTCACCGACAAGGAGGTGGAGGCCATCGTCGCCGACATCAAGGGCCAAAACGTGGGCCACGACTACGATGAGATGGTCATGGAGCAAATCGAGCGCGAGAGCGAAAAAACGGCCCAGGCCGGCTCTGGCGGCGGCGACGACGAGGACGAAATGCTGCTGCCCGCCATCGACGCCGTGCTCGAGGCCGGCAACGCCTCGGTCTCCTTTTTGCAGCGCCGCCTCAAGCTGGGCTACGCCCGCGCCGCCCGCCTTGTCGACGAGATGGAGGCGCGCGGCATCGTGGGCCCCTCCGAGGGCAGCAAGCCGCGCCAGATCCGCATCTCCAAGCAGGAGTGGCAGGAGATGCGCCTGCGCCGCATGGACGACTGAGTTCTGCCCCCCACATCCGTTGCAGCTCTTTTGAAAGCAGTCGACACATATTGTTTTGTGTTCGCCGCAATCTTTGGACCCCGCTTCACAAGAGACAGCGGCATCCTGTTGCAAAAGCCGCCTTTGAACGGCTCTTGAAATGAGGCTGCCATTTGGCTTTCCGGCTTCTCCTTTGAAAAGGCGGGATCGCTCTGATATCGTGCAAAGACAAGACGTCGATAAGATGCGCCAGACGGTCTGGGTC
>CABRXB010000220.1 GCA_902474785.1 uncultured Eubacteriales bacterium
TTCCGCAGTCCGACCGCTCTGCCGACGTGAGGGACGCGCTTGTGCGCCACTGCAAGGAGCAGGGGGTGACCTTTTTGCACGGACGGGCCGTGTCTCTCTTGGCAGAGGACGGCGCGATTGTCGGCGTGAAAACGCAAGGCGCACCCTTTCCCTGCGAGGCGGTGGTGCTGGCCACCGGCGGTCTCTCCTATCCCGCCACCGGCTCGACCGGGGACGGCTATCGTATGGCGCAGGAGTTGGGACACACCATCGTGCCGCCGCGCCCCTCGCTTGTCCCCATCGTCACGTGGGAGAGCTGGACCGAGCAGGCCATGGGCCTCTCGCTGCGCAACGTCTCGCTTTCGCTGTGGCGCGAAGGGGAGAAGCGGCCTCTTTATCGAGGGCAGGGGGAGCTGCTTTTCACACATTTTGGGCTCTCGGGCCCGCTGGTGCTGACGGCTTCCGCCTTTGTACGGGAGGGGGTGAACTTCCGCATTGCCATCGACTGCAAGCCCGCGCTCTCGCATGAGCAGCTTGACGCGCGCCTTGTGCGCGATTTTTCAGAGATTCCAAACAAAGATTTTTCCCATGCGCTGGACAAGCTGCTGCCGAGAAAGCTGATCCCCATCGTGGTCGCGCTGTCGGGCATCTCTCCCCAATGTAAGGTGCATTCCATTTCAAGAGAACAGCGCAGGCAGCTTGTCGATCTTGTAAAGGCGCTTCCGCTTACAGTAAAGGGACTGCGCCCGATGGAAGAGGCCATTGTCACGGCCGGCGGCGTCTCCACCAAAGAAGTCGACCCCAAGACCATGCAGTCGAAATTAGTAAAGGGGTTGTTCTTTTCAGGGGAGCTTCTCGATCTGGACGCCATGACCGGCGGATTCAACCTTCAGATTGCATTTTCAACGGGCTATTTGGCCGGACGTTCCGTGGAGCGGGCATTGGCTGAAAGTTGGGCTTAGAAGCCGTCTGCGCCGCCTGCAAGCTCTACGGGCATGCCCGAAAGTTGATCGGCCAGTGATGGGCAAAAGGCACAGTCAGGGGATTGACGGAAAAGGTGATCCAAGCTTTCCGGAACACAAGCGAGTTTACAATCATTTTGGGATTTCGAAAAGCCCGGATCCGCCAGAGACAAAACGAACTGGCGCTGGGAGTTGGAGCAAGCCGCCCGAGCCAGCCGTTGTTTGCGACCAAAATTCAATTTTAGAAAGAGAATTTTCAAGCGTCGCGTGACGACAAAAGACCGGATGAAAAATCGGGGGAGTAGGCTGTCCGAAGTTTCTTCCAAATTTCGCTGCAAGCTGGGCAGCGATTTGGCCAGGCCCAATACACAGCGAAAGCGCAGATCTACAACAAGGCAGGAAAAGGGGCATTCACCATGAGCTATTGCAACATCGCCATCGACGGCCCGTCCGGGGCGGGCAAGAGCACGATAGCGCGCATTTTGGCGCAGCGTTTTGGCATGACATATGTGGACACCGGCGCCATCTACCGGGCAATCGCCCTGTACATGCACAATCTAGGCATCGACTGCAGCGATGCGAGCGCCGTCATTGCGCATCTGCCGGAAATCGAGGTGTCGATCGAATATGGAGAAGAGGGGCAAAGGGTGCTGCTTTGTGGAGAGGATGTGTCAAAGGAAATTCGCCGCCACGAGATCTCAGAGTGCACCTCACAGGTTTCGGTGATCCCACAGGTGCGGCAGTTTTTGATGGAGCTGCAACGGGGCCTTGCAAAGACCAGAGACTGCATTATGGACGGCAGAGACATCGGCACGGTGGTGCTGCCGCAGGCGAATTTGAAAATTTTTCTCACCGCCTCGCCCGAAGACCGGGCGCAGCGCCGCCACGCCGAACTTGTGCAAAAGGGATCGACGATCTCCTTTGATCAGGTTTTGGCAGATCTTTTGCAGCGCGATGAGAGGGACAGCAACAGGGCCGTCGCCCCGCTTCGGCCGGCAAAGGACAGCGTGATTGTGAACACCTCTGGAAATACGCTTGAAAAATCGGTGGAACAACTGGAAGAACTTATCGTCAATACTCTGGGGATTTCCCCCAATTGCCCCTGAAAAGGGCAAAGAACGGGAGAGAAATCGCTCGCCCAAAGGCTAAAGACGTCAGCGCGCAAATCAGCGTCAGTCGGCGTCTTGTCGAGGGCGGCGTGATCTCTCTTTATGTCCACGTCTGCGAAAAGCGCGTGAACAACAATCGCGCCTTTAAAACCAGACCAAGCGGCAAGGAGGTCTGTCATTTGGGCATACGCTGTTTGTCGACCGGTGGTTGGGGCTTTGTGTGAACCGCTCCAGACTCCCGGCGCGTTGCAGCGCGGTGAAGATCGAAAATCCCATGGAATGGGGGCATTTGCATGGAAATCACAGTGGCCAAGACAGCGGGATTTTGTTTTGGCGTGCAGCGCGCGGTGGATGAGATATTTTCCCTGCTTGAGCGCGAGAGCCGCCCGGTGGTGACGCTCGGGCCCATCATCAACAATCCGCAGATCACACAGCGCCTTGTGCAACGAGGCGTGCGCGTGGTGGACGAGGTGCCGCAGGCTCCTTTTGACGGGGTGGTGGCGCTGCGCAGCCACGGCGTGCCAAAGCAGTGCTATGAGCAGCTTGAGCAGCGCAAAATTGCCTATGTCGATCTCACCTGTCCCTTTGTCGAGCGCATCCACAGCGTGGTGCAGGAGGGGGCAAAAGAGGGGCGCAGGGTTCTCGTGATCGGACATGCCGACCACCCCGAGGTGGTGGGCATTCGCTCCTTTGCGCCCGATAACAGGGTGTTTGCCTCGCTTGAGGAACTTGAGGCTTATACAGGCGCCGACCCGCTGGCAAAAACCCTGCCGACCCTGCTTGTGGTACAGACCACCTTTGACGTGGCGACCTGGGGAAATTGTCGGAACTTTGTTGAAAAAGTATATACAAATGCACGGATATCTGATACAATATGCTATGCGACTGAAAACAGGCAGAAGGAAGCTGCTGCCCTTGCAGCGGACAGCGAAGTGATGCTTGTGATCGGCGGACGGCATAGCTCAAACACCACAAGACTTTACGAGCTTTGTCAGCGGCACTGCCCACGGGCGATGCTGGTGGAGTCTGCCGAGGAAATTCC
>CABRXB010000221.1 GCA_902474785.1 uncultured Eubacteriales bacterium
TACACATGCGGCGCAAACGCAGCGAGGCCATTTTTTTCGATCACCTGCTCCAGCAGCGCCGGGATCCGCTCTTCCAGCGCCGCATACGCCTCATACGCAGAGAGATCGGCCTGCACGTCGGTCGGCCGCTCGACGGCGTAGACCACGCCCTCCCCTCTTGCAAAGGCGGTCACGCCGCCGATTTCGGAGGCTGGGATGTAATAGTCCTCCCACTGCGCGTCGGTCTTCTTCACGATGCGAAACAAAAAGCCGCCCTCCGGAAAGGCTTTTTTGCTCTGCTTGTGGTAAACTTCAAGCACCACATCCTCCCCGAGCTCATCCGTGGGGGTGAGCTCCACCTCCTTGTAGAAGTCCTTGGGAAAGGGCACGACAAGGCCGTCGTGCGTATAGTCTCTGGTTGACGACGTGTTGCAGGCCACAAGCCCGCCGGCCAGCCCCGCCAGCAGCAACACGCCGAGCAAAAGGGCCAGCCCGTTTTTCTTGTTCTTCTTCGATAGAATGTTGACAAATCGCAACTTCATGGTCTTTTTCCCTCCGTCAAAATCCGTGGCAAGGGCCGACTGCCGCCCCGCAGGTCGGCTGATGGCCGCCAATATGGCTTCACTGTAGGCCCGGCGTTCCTGAAAAGGTAATCCCCTTAACACTGCGTCGTCACAACACCGCTCCAGATCTGCGCCGGCGCTGCGCCGCATGAGCCAAACGAGCGGGTGAAACCAGTGCAGCGCGTTTGCCAGCACCAGTAGCAATTTCACCCAGACATGAAAATACCGGCAGTGGGTCAGCTCATGGGCGAAAATAAAGGAAAGCTCCTCTTTTGTATACTCCCCGCGCGGCAAGAGCAATACGGGACGCGCAAAGCCCAGCAGCATGGGCGAGCCGGGCAGATCGCTCTCGCGCAGCGTCACTCTGCGGCGCGGCGGAGTTTGCAGGCAGGCCTGTTCGAAGGCGGCCGCCAGCTGTCTTGATGCCGGCGCGCTGCGCTTTCTGGCACTGCGCGCAAAGAGCGCATATGCGCCAAACTGCCACAGCAGGAATACCATCACGCCCGCCGCCCAAATCATGCCGGCAAGCTGTCCGGCGCGAAGGCCAGCGTGTGCGCCCTGTCCGGCTCTGCGGTGTCTGCACGGCGGCCTGCCCGGGCTGCGACGTCTGCGCCGATTGGCTCTGCTCCTCTGTGAAGGTTCGAGACTTCACAGGATCAGAAGGGGCGCTCCACAAGAGCACGGGACGCTCAAACGCCTGTTGCGGCGCCGCCACCTGCAAGGGCGCGCTGGGCAGCGAGATCGAAAAGGGGATGAGCAGACGAATCCCCAGCAGCACATAGATGAACACCTTCCATTTTGCCGCATAGGTTCTGTCGAGCAAGGGCGAGAGCAGCAGCACCGGCAACAGCACGACCGTCATCTTGGCCGAGACCGTCAGCACATTCCACATCAGTGTTTCCATGCCTATTCCTCCTCGATCTCGTCGATGAGCCGGCGCAGCTCATCGAGCTCCTCTTTTCCAATCACACGGTTGCTGTAGAGCGTTGTCACAAGGCTGCTCACCGAGCTGTTGTAAAGCTTCTCCAGAAAACTGCGGCTCTCGCTTGCCCGGTATTACTCCTGCTGCACCTTGGCGCTGTAAGCGTTGTTGCGTCCACTCTTGTCGCAGACGACAAACCCCTTGTCACACAGACGCGTGAGCGTGGTCATCAGCGTGGAAAGCGCCCAGGGACGTTCCTCTTTGATCTGGTCTCTGATATAACCCGCCGTCACAGGGTGCTTTGCCTGCCAAATGGCCTGCATGATGGTCAGCTCTGCATCCCCCAATTTGGGGCTCTCCCCTCTCAAGCACATCTCCTCCTTTTGACGCATGTGCGCCTGGGTTTGTTGCAATTATACAATTGTATAACAAGACTGTCAAGAAAGGTTTTTTAAGTCCAGCTTCGTTCAGCCTTGCTGCCCGCAGGTCGGGCGCTCGCCCTTTTTGTCTAAAAGGCAAGCCTCATCTCAGCCGGGCCATCGGTTGATTTTCACCGGAAAATCCCTTATAATGAAATTCATTCCCCCAAAGGGCCCTGGCGCATATGCTTACTGTAGGTCAACTTTATAACGCGAGGAGCTGAGCAACTCAAAATGCCAAGTGAATCAAAACCACAGGGCAACATCGTCTCCTATATCGAGGAGCTGGGACACCAGAGCTTTGACGAGCGACCCTTTTGCGAGGTGGACAGTCTGATTCTCGCACAGCTCTCCTATCTCAACTACAGAAATTGCGAAACCTGCGACGATCCCTGCGGTTGCACGCTTGCCGATATCTTCTCAAGCTGCTTTGGCGGCTCCTACGTGCGAAACACCTGGAATCCCGACGGCAACATCGCCCTCATGCGCCGTGCGGCGAGAAGCCGTCGTTTTGGCGGGATCAAGGCCGATCATCACGTCTGCATCATCGACCATGCCGAGCAGGAGCAGTTTTCCGCCATCACCTTTCACCTCAACGACAATCTGCACTACATCGCCTTTCGCGGCACCGACGCCACCGTGGTGGGCTGGAAAGAGGATTTCAACCTCTCGTTTTCCAAGAACATCCCCTCTCAACGTTCGGCAGCGCGGTATGCCCAACAAATCGCGCGCTCTGTGCAGGGCCCCCTGATCCTGGGAGGGCACTCCAAGGGGGGAAATCTTGCCGTCTGTGCGGCCATGGCCATGTCACCAGAGCAAAAGGCGCGCATTCTCACCGTCTACAACCACGACGGTCCGGGTTTTCCCCCCGAGGTTTTCGAATCGGCCGACTACCGCTCCATTTGTGATCGCATTCACAAGACCATTCCCCAGACCGCCATCATCGGCCTGATGCTCGGGCAGCACGAGAGCTATTTTGTGGTGGGCAGCAACGCCTTCTCCTTTTTTCAGCACGACCCCTTCTCCTGGATTGTGAAAGACGGTTCCTTTGTCTATATCAAGGACGTCGACAGCTTTTCAAAATACACCAATCGCACGCTCAACGCGTGGCTCAACAACCTCGACATCGAGACGAGAAAGACCTTTGTCGACGCGCTCTACACCATTCTCGAGCACACCGACGCCTTCACCTTCTACGACCT
>CABRXB010000222.1 GCA_902474785.1 uncultured Eubacteriales bacterium
CGTCCGACTGGCAGTACTACGGCGACAAAGCCAAGGCGCTGCGCCAGTCGGCCGCGAAAGAGCCCGCACCAGAAAAACCGGTCTTGCGATCTGCAACAGACAACCAGGGCCACCCCTTAGAAGGCGAAGGACAAACGCCTTTATCTGCAATCGCCCATGAGAAGGCGGCACTTCCCCTCGACCAAATCCCCCCTTTGGAGCATTCTTCACCGGACGCCTCCTTTGAAAGCGGCTTTGCCTCTGGCGCGGCCGACAGGTCAGCGGGCCTGGAGGCGCATACCGTCACAGACTTGCCCGATGCACCGCACCCCGAAGCGCCGCCGGACAACTGGACAGCGGCGCAGGCGGGATTTGACCCGGCGGTAGCGCCCTCTCCCGACCAAGTAAATCCTTTGCAGCAGGAGCTCGACGTACAGTCCTTTCGTTTTGTGGGCGAGCTTTTTCGCACCTACCTTGTGGCAGAATTTGAGCAGGAGCTCTGGCTGGTCGACAAACACGCGGCCAGAGAGCGCATCTTATATGAGCAGTTCAAGGCGCAAAACCGCGTGGAGCAGCAACTGCTGCTCACCCCCACGGTGCTCGAGCCCGGCCGCGCCATGGTGCCCCTGCTTGACGACTTTGGCGCGACGCTCAGTGACGCCGGCTTTCTGGTCGAACCCTTTGGGGAGAGCGCCATACTGCTGCGCGCCGTTCCCATGGGCGTGGCGCTCGAACGCTGCGCCGATCTGCTGCTCGAGCTGCTGCATCTTCTCGAGCAGGGTCGCCGGGGCGCAGGGGCGCAGATCTTTGACCAAATGCTCCACCGCATCGCCTGTGCAGCGGCGGTCAAAGGCGGCGACAAGGAGCCCTCTTTTGCCGGCGAATCGCTTGTCAGGGAGCTGCTTCGCCTGCCAAACGTGCGCTACTGCCCCCATGGAAGGCCCTGCGTCAAAGTTGTGCCGCGTCGCTACCTTGAAAAAGAGTTCCTGAGAGGATGACGATATGAAGAGCGAGCAAAAGCCCCTTGTCGCAGCCGTTGTCGGCCCCACCGCCACCGGGAAAACCTGGTTTGGCGTCGAGCTGGCGCTGGCCTTAAACGCAGAGGTGATCTCCTGCGACTCGATGCAGATCTATCGTGGTATGGAGATTGGCACCGCCGCCCCCACCCTCGAGGAGCGACGCGGCGTGCCCCATCACATGGTGGGCATCCTCTCCCCAACCAAGACCTACTCTGTCGCCGACTACTGCCGCGACGCGGCCGCCTGCATCAAAGATATCGTCGGGCGCGGCAAGCTGCCCATTCTGGTGGGCGGAACCGGGCTTTATCTCGACAGCCTGTTAAACGGCCTCTCCTACCCCACCCTGCCCGACGCCGGCCCTTTGCGCGCACAACTTCTGGCACAGGCCGCACAGGAGGGCTCGCAAGCCCTGCACGCCCGCCTGCGTGAAGTCGACCCCATCTGTGCCGCGCGTCTACATGAAAACGACACCAAACGCATCGTGCGCGCGCTGGAGGTTTTTGAGAGCACGGGGCGCACCATGACAGAGCTTGGAAACGAGGCCCGGAGAGATCCTCCCTATCGCGCCGTGCGCTTTGGACTCGACTATCAAAACCGCGCCGCGCTCTACGAGCGCATCGACCGGCGCGTTGATCTCATGATCGAGCAGGGGCTGCTTGAAGAGGTGCGCGCCCTGGCCGCCCTGCCGGGTGTGGCGGGACCGCGCTTGCCGCCATCGGCTACAAGGAACTGCTGCCGGTGCTGCGCGGGGAAACCCCGCTGCAGGAGGCGGCGCAAGCCGTCAAACAGGCGTCGCGCCGCTATGCCAAACGCCAGCGAACCTGGTTTTACAGAAATGCGCAAACCCAATGGTTTTATCGAGACTGCCAAGACGAAAAAACCATTCTTTTCCAGATGATTCAACGCCTGCGCGACAGGTTCTGACTGCATTTGACATCCATATTTTGGTATTCTTAATGAAATTCTGTCGGCGACACAAAGGCAAACATCTTTGTCGTCTGCACAAGAAGAGAGGAAGGAATACCATGCAGGAACAACGTTTTGAGACCATCTCCCCCTGTGACCGCCCCGCACGGTCGCGCCCCATCAATTTGCAGGACGCCTTTTTGAACCAGGTGCGCAGAGAGCGTCAGCGCATCACCTTGTTTTTGGTTAACGGTGTGAAGATGGGCGGTGTTGTGCGCGGCTTTGACAGCTTTGTTGTCGTCTTGGAGGAGCGCGGTCTTCAGCAGGTAATTTACAAACACGCCATCTCCACCATGATCCCGACCACGCCGGTGACGCTGCTTGGGGAGGGCGACGAATAACCGGGCTTTCGCTTTGCGCGTATGGCCCAAAAAGCCATTGAGGAGCGTCATTCATGAAGCAAAAGCTCGCAGCTCTTTTTTCCCGCATCGCCTTTTGTCTGATCCTGGGATATCTGGCCTTTCAGGTCATCAGCTTATCGAAGGCCGATTTTACCACGGAGCCCGCCTTGCTGTGCACCGTCACCGATGAAGTGCAGGTGTCCGGTGTGCTTTTGCGCCAGGAGCACGCCATATCTCTGTCGGGCGGGGTGGACGGTTACCTCAGCTATGCCAAGGAAAACGGGGCGCGTGTGGCGGCCGGCGGCCTGCTGGCCACCGTCTATTCCAGTGCCCAACAGCTTGAGATCGGCCTTGAGATTGCACAGCTTACAACGTCCATCGAGCAGCTCGACGCGCTGCTCGCGCGGCCCGGCATCGGCATGGGCGGCGTGAGCGACATCGACAGCTCGCTGACCTCCCTGCTTCTCTCGCTTTGTTCCTACGCCGATTCCGGCAATGGACACGATGCCGCCGCGCTCAAAAGCGATCTTGTCTACCAAATGGCGCGTCGGCAAATGGCTGTGGGCAGCTTTACCAACGTGCAGGAGCTGCGCGATCAGCTTGTTTCGCGTCGCGCCACGCTGCGCGCCCAGCTCACCTCCGCCCGCTCAGTCAACGCCGATGTGACAGGCTTTTTTGTCAACTACAGCGACGGATATGAGAGTATCTACACACCTGACCTCGCCGGAAAGCTGACGGTGCCTGCCCTGCGAGAGCTGAAGGCCGCCCCTGCC
>CABRXB010000223.1 GCA_902474785.1 uncultured Eubacteriales bacterium
TCTGTCCATAGGTGGCGACGCCGCCCGACAGCTCATAGTTGATGCCGATCTTGATGGTCTCGGTGGGCGTGGTGTCGCCGCCCTGCTCGCCGTTTTCACCGTCGCCATTGGCGGGATCGTCGGTTTTGTTGCAGGCGGCCACGCCCATCAACATAAAGAGCGCCAGCAGGATACACAGGAATTTTTTCATCAGGTCTCTCTCCTTTTTCTTGGGGCGCTTTGCGCCCTTTTTGGGTTTTTGTATGGATAACCGGCCCCGCCGGTGGGGTAACGATGGGGAAGGGGAGTCAGCTTTTCTCCTGTGCGCCGCGCCATAGACATGGCGCGGCCCGCGCTGTCCCCAGACAAGCAAGAATCAAGTCAAGCATGCTCTACCATCCTGCGCCTGGTTGCAGGCGCCATGGCAACGCGCCGTGCGCTCCGGTTTGAACGGCCGAAAGCGCGGCCCCCGCCGGTCGCTTTGTTTGCCTTGCGGCGGCGCGCCGATCAGGCTTGGGGCGGCGCAAACCGGAGCCCTGCGGCAGAGCTCGGCCGGGCGGCGGCTTGAAGTCGTTCGGCTTTTCGCCGGGCGGGGCAAAAGAAAACAGCGGCCCCGCCAAACGAGCGAGGCCGCTGCAAAAAACCCTGCTTAGAACGTCACGGGAGTTTTGACATGGCTTGTCTTCGCCGTTTGACAGGTGCGGGCCCCATAATCAGGCCCAGCACAATGGAGATTACAATGGCTACCAGAATCAGGGCGCCAATGGATACAGCGATGGCGCATACGGACAAAACAAAAAGAGATACCGCAAGGGCGGTATCTCTGACAATTAGCAGGGCAGACGAAGAGAAAGAGGACATGCCAAAAAACGCAGCGCCGGATTTGGGCGCGCGTGCACATGTGGCCTGCGCATGGGCAGACGCTCTGGTTGTCGCGGCGGTTGCAGTCATCACACAGGCCTCCTTTTTCACACAATTTGGTCTTTCGCAAAGGAATTTCCCCAGCGGCATTGGCAATTTTTTCATCCTGGTTTTGCCACAATTGCCGGCCGCTCCCATTGCGAGGGATTGGTGTTATTCTAACTGTTTCCGGGGGAAGCTGTCAAGGGGGCAACCCTCCAAAAAACACAAAAAAATCCCGCCGGGTTTCGTCAATGTGCACGAAACTTGCCATATTTCAATCAAAATTGCTTCAAAAAGGCTGTACAACAGGGCAAAGCCCCCGCTGTAAGCGCCAAAGATCTGTCACAAAGGAGACGAAATCAAGACGGGGCGGGCGCTGCGGCCCACCCCGTTTTGCATTTGTTTTGTCCGCTTTAGTCGCCCCTGCGCTCCTCTTTGCGGTCGTCGTCACCACGGTCAAAGTGCTCGAGCATGTCCTCAACGACATCCTGGGCATCCTCCACCGCCTCCTGTGCCACGTCGACCGCCTGCTGCGCGGCGTCGATCCTGTCTTTGAGCGTCTCGGGGTCGACGCCCTCTTCCAAGGCGTCTTCCACCTCTTCGAGCGTCTGCTCCGCCTGCTCGAGCGCGGCGGCTGCCGCGGCAAGCTCCGCATCTTCCCGGCGCTTGTCGGCCAGCACTTTTTGAATGGCGGTGAACAAAAAGATGACGCCAAACACCACCACGCTGCCGGCGATGAGCATCAAAAGCATGCTGGCGGTATCCACCGGGCCCACGTTTCCAAAATCATCGACCGAGCGGCCGTTGCGCCAGGTGTAAACTTCAAGCGCCGCCACGAGCAGCGCGCCCACGACCCAGCGAAGGGGAAATTTCTTTTTTTTGTCCGACATGCCTGCAAGCTCCTTTTGCGCGGCAGGGCCGCGTTGATTTTTCCTCGGATTTGAAAGGGCTTTCTCCTGTTTTGAAATTTCATTGTCGATAATCATACCACATTTTCCCCATCATTGCAACAAAAAGGCGCGCGTGTCCGCTATCGATAACGGTTGATGGTAAAAAACCTCGTCGGCTCTCCAAATGCACCTGCCATGAAGTAATGGCTTGCATTTTTGCCCTGCTTGTCTGGGAAAGGGATGGGAAAGGTCTGTGCAAAGGGCGGCAAGATGTCTATGCAAAGGCGGCAGGATATGATATCATAAGCAGATAGCATTATGTTGAATTGCACAGGAGGATGTTTTATGTATACCATGGCAATCGTCTCTACATTAGCGGCGTGGTTTGCGGGTCTGGTTTTAGATGTGAATATTGATTTTGGGGATCCGCAAGGCCTTTTGTGTTTTAGAGTGTTGTTGCCCGTTTTAGCAATGGGACTTTGCATATTGAAGGCCATCAAAGAAAACCGGAACGAACAGGATAGATAGCTTCCCGTTTGGTCGGGCAGACAATTTTGTCCGTTTCAAAAGCCCCGCCCCAATTCTTTTGGAGCGGGGCTTTTCGTCGTTTTGGCAAAGGTCAACCCTTATTTATAGCAGGAGGGCGCGCAGGCTCTTTTGCCGTTCGTCTTTGACGCCGAGAGCGCCCGGGTCATGTTTTGCGCGTGTCCTGGAAAAACCCCTTCGATTCCGTTTTCTTTTTTTCGACAAAACGATTCAATCCCAGCTGGTTTGAAACAGTGTTGATCCATCTGCTGACTTTTTAAACCAGGATCAACAGATGCAATTGCAATGCGGCAACCCTTTCGCCTTTTCATGAAAAACATTCAATGCCGTCAGATTTGATTTTCGTTCGATTTTGTCATAGGATGACTGTGAGGCGACCTTGTGAAAAGAGCGCCAATTTCACGTGATGGAGGTGCTACCCGTGCAAAAAACGCTGCATCGCATCCTTTTGATTCTCTTTGTTCTCTCAGGGCTCACTGTGCTGATCGGGGCTCCCGTTTTCAAGGAGATGAATCAGACAAAATATCAGGGCGGGCCTCTGCTCTTTTTCCAGCTTTTCATCCTGCCGCTTTTTTTGACTCTTTTGGGCTATGTCTTTTTGTGGGGCCTGCTGCGCTTTTCCAAAGCGGAACTTGCGCTTCAACGCCCACGGCAAATCATTGTGCGATGGGCGACGCTGCTTTGCCTGGCGTGCCTTTTCGTGTTGAGCCTGCTGTTTTGGATTGGCTATGTCTGCAGCGCAAGGGGCCTTTT
>CABRXB010000224.1 GCA_902474785.1 uncultured Eubacteriales bacterium
TGATGGCAAAGGAGGGCGTCACCATGCCCAGCGTGGCGGCCACGGCGCCGGGCACGCCCGCCATTTTGGTTCCGACAAAGGTGGAGGCGTTGATGGCGATGGGGCCGGGCGTCATCTCGGCGATGGCGAGAAGGTCGATCATCTCCTCCTCCGAGAGCCAGCCCTTTTTGGAGACAAAGGTCTGCTCGAGCACGGGGATCATGGCGTAGCCGCCGCCAAAGGTGACGGCGCCAATGCAAAAGGTGCTCCAAAAGAGTTCAAATAAAGAGGGCTTTGTGCGGTTCATGGGGCAAAATCCTCCTTGGACGGGATCAAAAGATGCGGCATGGCAAGCCTTGGGGCAGGGTGCAATCCGCCGGGGCCCGCCCCGCTTTTGCGTCGCGCCGCGACGCAAAGAGCGCCGACGGGAGGGCGGGGAGCGTCGGGCGCCGGGCGGGACAAGGGGTTAAACTTTTTTGAAAGGCGCGGCGCAAGGGCGCTCTTTTTCGCGGGACATCCGCGAAAAAAGCGGGGCGGGCTGCCCTTACGCGCGGCCGGTTGCCTCCTTGATGATGGACTGGCGCTTTGCGCCGCGCACGTCCTCCCCGATGAAAAACAGGGTATCGTAGTCGTAGCACAGGCGGGAGGCCAGCTTTTTGGTGTAGTGCTGCTCGAGCTCGTCGGGGGCAAAGTTGGTGCTCACGATGCCCGGCTTGCCGCGCACCAGCCGCTCGCCCAAAAGGGCGAAGAGCGCGGCCGTCGTAAAGGCGGTGATGTATTCGCTGCCGAGATCGTCGACAATGAGCAGATCGCAGTTTTGATAGTCCTCCTGGAGCGGGCTGCGGCCGAACTTGGCGTCCTCGAGCTTTTGCAGCAGGGTGGGGGCCATCTCATAGACCACATAGTAGCCCTGCGCCGCCAGCTCGCCGCCAATGGCTGAGGAGAGATGCGTCTTGCCAAGTCCCGACGGCCCGGTGAGCAGCAGGCTGTGCCCCCCGTCTGGAAAAGCCTTGACAAAGGCCTTTGCGACCGAGAGGTTTTTGGCCATGACCTGCCGCGGCGCGATGCCGAGCTCGCCCGGCCTGTCGTCGTATTTGTTGAGGTCGAAGTTGTCGAAGGTCTGGCCGCGCAGCGAGCTGCCCATGGGGGAGGATTCGTAGGAGAGGCGGCGCAGCGCGGCGGTGTAACAGGCGCAGGGGCGGCCCTCCACAAAGCCGGTGTCCTCACAGTGCGGGCAGGTATAGGCGGGGCTCAGGTAGCTGTCGTCAAGGCCGAGCTCGCGCAAAAGGCCGGCGCGCTGCACGTCTATGGCGGCGCAGCGCGCGCGCAGCATGCCGGCGTCGCCTGTTTTCTTTTTCAACGCGATGGCGGTCAGTTCGCCCAAGAGCGCCACCTGCTCTCGTTCGAGCGCGGCAAGGGCGGGGCAGTGCCGGTAGAGCCCCTCCTTGCGGGTGCGCATGGTCTCGATCGCGGCTTCACGGCGCTGCTCGAGCAGCTTATCGACCGCCTCTTGCAGTTCTTTTCTCACGATCACCGAAGGGATCCCTCCTTGTCGTTGCCGTCGTCAGTCTGGGGTTCGGTGGGCGACGGGTTGTCTTGCGCGTCCTCCCCGTAGATGGCCTGAAACGCCCAGGCCGAAAACTCCTTGAGGTTGCTGCTCGAGGGGGAAGCGGTGTCGGGCGCGGGCTTTTTTCGAGGGCTGCGGCGCGGCGGCGGCTGCTCGGAAAGCGCCTGTTCCACGGTTGCAATGCCCTTGACATGCCAGCCGGTCAGGATCTTGTCGATGTAGGAGAAGGAGAGCTTGCCGATGATGTCGACGCAGCGGTTGTAGGCAGCCTCCAGCATGGGTTCGCCATAGTGAAAATCGCCCGTCCAGCGGGCAATGCAGTCTTTTTCCTTGGGTGTGAGCGTGCGCGAACCAAGCCCGAACAGACGGCGCACAACCGCCTGCGCCTCGCGGCGCCGGTTGTCGTCCTCAATATAGGCGGCCGCCTCCTCGGGGGTTGTGATGGCGCGGCGGTGCCACTCGGCGGCCAGCTCTTCGATGGCTTTGCAGGAGGTGCGCCCCATGGCCGCGCAGTGTCCCATGAGCAACAGGATGGTCTCGGGTGGCAGGCCGTAGTAGTCATACAGGGAGTAGAGCACCTCGTATTCGGTCTGGGCAAATTCCCGGTTCAAAATGGTCTGCGCCGTCCGCAGTGCCGAGCGCAAAGAGGGCTTTTGCTCGAGCTCCTGCCAGACGAGCTCCATCTGATAGGCGGGGCGGCGGGGGGCGGTTTTGGGCGCCGTGGCCGGCTTTGCAAGGTCGATGAGCGGCTGCGTCAGCACCACAAAGCGCCCTTCCATGGAGAGCACCCCGCGCGAAAGCCAGGTCTCCACACAGGCGGAGAGCTCGCCGGGCGTGATGCCAAGCGCGTCGCACACCGACTGTTCGGTGGCGTCGCGCCCCTGTGAGAGCAGGGAGAGCAGCACCCGGAGCTCGGGCGCCGTGGCCTCTTTTAGATGTTTTGAGACGCTGGAGGGGACGAGAAACCAGGCCTCCCCCTGCGAGAGTTGAAAGTGTATGGGCACGGGAGAAGCTCCCCTCCTTTTGATTTGGACAAAAATGGGGCGGCCCTGCGCGCAAAGAGCATTTTGAAACCGTGCCGGTTTCACAGTGTGTACGCTGCAGGCGTGGTGAGATGAACGGGGGCGGCTGTTTGCGTGGCGCGGCAAGCCTTTGAATGGGAGGAATGTAAGGCCCCCTTTGAAAGGCGCAGTTTCATGGGGCAAACCAGCAGAGGAAAAGCGCCCGGGGGAGCAAAGCTACCCATTCGTAAGACACAACGCCTAGGCATCCCCATATGTGCCGTACCCATGCCGCACCCCCGGGGTACCGGCGCAGCTTCACCGCGACAGGGGCGGCAGGGAGGCTTTGTACCTGCAGTACCCGCAGGAGATGGGGCAGGGCGGCACATCCGTTTGAGATGCGGATTCAAAACCTGTTTATATGGACGGCAGGGCGGAGCCCGCCGGATAACGCCTGGGGAATGTGGCCGCGGCGCCCTCTTTCCTGCGGGGCTTTGACCCCATGCGCTGTCCAACA
>CABRXB010000225.1 GCA_902474785.1 uncultured Eubacteriales bacterium
TGGAGGCGGCGGTCTTGCAGCTTCAAGGTCAAAATGTCAAGGTGCGACCCACATGCTCCTATGCCGAAAAATGGTTTTCACAGCACCCGGAGCATCAGAATCTTTTGGCTTCATCCTCTGTATAACAATGGAAAACGGGTCGCTTCGGCCGGCACATGCATCGCATGTGCCGGCTTTGTTTTATAAGGAGAAAATCAGCTTTCAGGCCGGCAGACAAGCGATCTCTGCAACTAAAGCAGACGTCGCACGGTGACAAAGCTTCATAGAGAACCTGCTCAATCGCGAAAGTGGAGGCAGTGTCCTTGCACGATGGGAAAACAGGCCGGTGCAGACCTGCCTCTGGGTCCGTTTTGCAGCGCCATCCCCTTGAAAAACGCGCCGTGTCACAGGAGGACATGTCTTGGAATAGAATAAACTGTACGACCAAAAGATGGGGGGCTAAACAAATGAACACCACAATGGAAGCAAGAGTTCTGGAGGTCAACAATGGCAGTCTGCTTGTCTGCGATTGCACCACTTCTCAAAGAGTATTGGTTTTTACAACGCAGGCATGCTGCTTTTGTGTGGGGGATCGCATCTGCATCGAGTTCAATGGCGTGATGACCAGAAGCATCCCACCGCAAATTACGGCGAACTGTATTTGTCGCGTGAACTGCTGGTGAGCACCTTCGCATTCAATTGAAATGACCGGCCAAAAATCCGTATGTCACGGTTGGCTGATCGCATCGCCCGCTCGATGGACGTCGATAAAAGGCGCTTTTATTTGCCTGGATCAACGGGTGATTTCTCAATTCAAAGCTTTTTGCCGCTTCTGCCGACAAGAGGACTTCTCCAGGGAAGACGCGACAACGCTGCGCATACGGCTTTGTAAAAGAGCTGTGGCGCAAAGGTCAATACAGAAAAAACGGGCGCATCGTCTTGTACGATGCGCCCGTTTTCAGGTCGGGGATTGATTAGTTGTGAAAGGCAATCAGCCTTCCTCAGCCAGACGCTCGGCCAGAGCGACGAGGAATTCCATGCTGACTTCAACCAGGTCGAAGTTCATGGTTTCCGCGGTGGTGTGACCTGCGCTGCCGCCGCTGACGCCAGTGGCGATGATGTAGAGATCCTCGTTCTTTTCGGCAAACTCGCCGCACTCAACGCCGGCATGGATGGCCTGGAGAACGAACTCTTCGCCCGTCATCTCCTTGAACACCTTCACGGCAAAATCGCCCAGCTTGTTGTCAGCCTTGAGCGGCCATGTGGCAAAGGTGGTGGGGATGTCGAGGGTGAAGCCCGACATTTCGGCCAGCGCGGTGTTGGCCATGGTGATTTGCTCGCTCTGATAGGTGGAGGAGCTGCGCATCATGCAGCGGAAGGTGACCTTCTCCTCGTCGATGGTCAGAAGACCGAGGTTCGAAGAGGCTTCGGTGCCCTGGGCGGTTGCAAGCAAAGTATGGATGTTGTTGGGCACAGTGCTCATCAGCTGAACAAGGGAGACAGACAGCTCGCTGTCGAGCGCCTTGCTCACCTGTGCGCCGGACACGCCATAGGTGAAGGTGTAGTTTGTCTCAATCGCCTCATAGGAATTCTTGAACTTTTTGGCAAGCGCAGCCAGCGTCTCATCGACCTTGGCCACATCGCCGCTGTTGACAAGGATGACCGCATCGCTGGAAGAGGGGATGGCATTGGCAGCGTTGCCGCCCGTGAAGCTGACAATGTTAAAGGGAATACCGGCCTGATCCAGAGACAGCATGGCATTGGCCATGGCAACCAGGGCGTTGGCCTTGCCGCCACCGACGCCGGCGGAGTGTCCGCCCTTGAGTCCGCTGAAGTTGAGCGCATAGGCGGTGCTGCCCGCGGGCGCGTCAACCCAGGTTGCTTCGTGGGTGAAGTCAAAATAGCAGCCGCCCGCGCAGGAGATGGTCGCGCCGCCGTAACCGCCGTCCACATTGATCATGTAGGTGGCGCCTTCCAGGTGTTTGGCATCCAGCGCATGGGCGCCCAGAAGTCCGACTTCTTCATCGACGGTGAAGATGAAGCGCAGGGGGCCGTGCGTGAACTCGTCTTCATAATCCATGTAGGTCAGCATGAAGGCAAGGCCCGTGCCGTTGTCGGCGCCCAGAGAGGTGCCGTCGGCCTTGAGCGTGTTGGAGGTCCAAAGCAGATCCAGCGGATCGTTGTCCCAGTCGTGCTCAACGCCCTCGTCAGTTGCGGGCACCAGATCGATATGGCCCTGGAAGATGACGGTGGGAGCATCCTCATACCCCTCTGTGGCGGGCAGGGTCATGACGACGTTGCCGGTCTCGTCGGCAACGCATTCGATGCCGCGGGCCTGGGCCCAAACCTGGAGGTAGGTGGTCATTTTCGCGGTGTTGTAGCTGGGACGGGGAACCTGAGTGAAATTGGCAAATTCCTGGATGTAGTTCATCACCGCGTCGCTGTCGTAGGAAATGATGTCGGTGGGAACCGGAACCATCTCATAGCCGGGGAGTTCCAAAACTCGAATGCCGGAAAGAGAGCTGATGATGGAGGTTGCGGGAGCCGCCTTGGGCTCTTCTTCGGCAGGCGCTTCGGGCTGGGGCTCCGTTGCAGGTTCAGAGGGCGTTGCAGGTTCAGCCGGGGTCTCGGGCTGAGCCGGCGCAGCGGCATCCTCAGGGATATTGAGCACATCGCCCGGATAGATCAAATCGGGGTTTTTCACCTGCGGATTGGCCTCGATGAGCTGTTCCAGGTCGACGCCATGTTTGTCGGCAACCTTGTACATGGTATCGCCGCTTTCGACAGTGTGGAGCTGCGCTGCCAGTGCGGTTGGGCACAGGAGCGAAAACACCAAAACCACCGTCAATAAAATGCTGAGCTGCCTTTTCACTTTTTTTACACCTTCTTTTTCTTTGTTTTTCCTTCACAGGAAATTAACATTAATCATACAACACACAAAAGTAAAAAATAAAGTACAAAGCACAGGAAATGCGCTCTAAAAAATACCCATAATTTCTCAGAAATTTTAGTAAAAATTCATAAATACTCAAGACTCGAGAAGAAACCGAGGACGCCCCTCCGAA
>CABRXB010000226.1 GCA_902474785.1 uncultured Eubacteriales bacterium
GACAATAAAGTCGATGTTGTTGCGCGACAGCGTCACAATGGCGCCGGGGGTCAGCACGGATTTGATCTTGGACACTCTTGTGCCGTCCTTTTTGGTGATGGCCGAGGCAAAGGCGATGATCGACTTTCCGCCCGGGCAGTGAATGGCGCCCTCGCCGGTGTCGTTTTGGCCGCCGGAGCCCGAGAACTGCATGGGGCCGATGGATTCAGACGCCACCTGGCCGGTCAGATCGACCTCAATACAGGTGTTGATGGAGCACATCTTGTAGTTTTGCGCCACAACGGCGGGGTGGTTGGTGTACTCAAGCGGCATCAGGTAGACGCTGGGGTTTTCCGTGAGGTAGTCGACCAGCTTCTGGTTGCCCGAGGCGAACCCGCCCACCAGCTTGCCGCGGTGCAGCGTCTTCTTACTGCCGTTGACCACGCCAGCCAGACAGAGGTCGGCCATGGACGAGGTGACCATCTCGGTGTGGATGCCCAGATCCTTCTTGGTCATGAAGGCCTGCGCCACGGCGTCGGGAATGGCGCCGATGCCCAGCTGAATGGTGGAACCATCTTCGACCAGCGTCGCCACGTTTTCCCCGATGGCGCGATCCACATCGGTCAGCGGGCCGGGCTCAAAGGTGTTGATGGGGTTGGCCTCTTCCACGATGTAATCGATGTCGTCAATCGAAATCTCGGTGTCGCCATAGACGATGGGGGCGAGGGGGTTGACACAGGCGATGACGATATCCGCCATGTCGATGGCGCGTCTGCTTGGGCAGCTCAGAGGCGTGCGCACATAGCCGTGGCGGTCGACCATGGTGGTGCCGAGGATATAGATGTTCGGCTTGTACACATCGAGGAAACGATCCATGAAGGCGTGCAGGTGCAGCGGAATCAGCGAGACGGTGCCGGCCGGATGACGGTCGCGCAGGGGCTTGCCGAAAAATTCCGATGTGGTGAAAAATTTATCCTTATATTGATCGTCCCAGTAGTAGGCGTTGTCCTTGCCGCCGGCATACCCATATACGGTCACGGGCTTGGTCAGACGGTCGGCGATGGTGTGCAGCTTTGCATAAAATCCCTGGAACCCGGTTCCAGCATTACAGATCACAGCGCCATCGGGCACCATGGCAAGGAGTTCTTCAACTGTTCGAGTTTTGGCTTTGATCTTTTCCTGGACAGTCAAATTGGTCACCTCTTTCAAAAATTCAGTTAAAATCAGTATAACGGGTTTTTCCGTCAATTGCAATGATTTGATTGGCAAAACCTGCTCTTTTTTTGTGCGCTGCTCCCAATTTTCTCATTGTCTGCAAAAGGCGGACGGTACAGCGGCCAACGCGCCGGCTCAAACGAAGCGCCGGGCGCTTTGCTGCACAGACAAAGCGCCCAGACGCCTTTCCCTCCCCGTTGCGCCCGGTTTGACCATTCAAAGCGCCATTGCGATCTGCTTTTTCGCCCGCCACAGCGCAACGCAATGTCTGGCGCGGAGCAAATGGGGCCGCCGCCGCTCGCGCGATGACCCCCCTTCTCTGCACCTCCCCCAAAGCAAGACGTCTTGCACATCTCACATCGGCTTTCAATATCTCCCTTGAGCCGCTCTGCCATCCATGCGATCCGTTTCCACGTCCCGCATCGGTCTTGTCACCAAAGCCCGGGCATATGTCTTTTTTGAGCAGGACGTCGACGGAAAATTTGAGTGCGTGCGTTTCTCTTCTTTAAATGCGTTTCTCTTCTTTAAAATTGTCTCAATTTCATCCGAACTCGCCGATGAGTTTTTCGCAATGGGCAATGAAAATTTATAAAAGTTGTCATCAATCGCAAGGATTGACGCACGCACCTTGCAAAATTACCCCCTTTTTGGTATAATAAATTGTCATTACGTCGACAGACAGGAGGGGCGCCATTGATCAGGCCCATTGACGAAGCAGAACTTGCCGCGCAGCGCCGCGATATCGCCGCGGTGCGCAGCCTGCTGGACGCGGACTATGCCGCCTCGGGACGGCGGCGTGCCGCGCTTATTGAAACCTACGGTTGCCAACAAAATGAAGCGGATTCCGACCGCATGCGGGGCATGCTGACTGAGATGGGGTTTGACCTTGCGAAAGACCGCCAGCAGGCCGATCTCATCCTCTTTAACACCTGCGCCGTGCGCGAACACGCCGAACTCAAGGTGTTTGGCAACATCGGCGCGCTCAAGGCAAAAAAGGCGCGCAACAAGGATCTGATTCTCGGCATCACCGGCTGCATGATGCAGCAGCAACACCGTGTGGATGAAATCATGGCAAAATACCCCCATGTGGATTTCATTTTGGGCACCGGCACCTTTTTCCGTCTGCCGGGCGCGGTGCTGGCCGCGCTCTCGGGCGGAGAGCGGCAGGCCGTTGTCGAAAGCGAGACCTCGGCGATTCCCGAAGGGCTGCCCGTCAAGCGGGAATCGGGCATCAAAGCGTGGGTCACGGCCATGTATGGCTGCGACAACTTTTGCTCTTATTGCGTTGTGCCCTATACAAGAGGGCGCGAGGTCAGCCGGGAGGCGGCGCCCATCGTGGAAGAGGTGCGCGACCTTGTGGCGCAAGGATATCGCGACATCACGCTGCTGGGGCAAAACGTCAACTCCTATGGGCGCGGCACAAAAGAGGCGCTCGACTTTGCCGATCTGCTCGCCCGGCTCGACGAGATCGAGGGCGACTACTGGCTTCGTTTCATGACAAGCCACCCCAAGGATGCGACGCCCAAGCTCTTTGAAACCATGGCCAAAAGCCGCCATATCGCCCATCAACTGCACCTTCCCGTGCAGTGTGGAAACGACCGCGTGCTGCATGAGATGAACCGCCGCTACACGGTGGAGCAGTATCGCCAGCTTGTATCCTGCGCCCGCTCGTTCATGCCCGACCTGACTTTGTCCAGCGACATCATCGTGGGTTTTCCCGGGGAGACCGAAGCCGAATTTGAGGACACGCTCAAACTGGTGCGTGAAATGGAATTTGACTCTCTATTCCCCTTTACCTTTTCCCGCCGCAGAGGAACGCGCGCCTACGACATGGCAGGGCAGC
>CABRXB010000227.1 GCA_902474785.1 uncultured Eubacteriales bacterium
CAAATCCATCGGTGCTCGACCGTCTGGCCGTCGACTACTACGGCGCGCCCACCCCCATCAACCAGCTTGCTTCTGTCTCGGTCACAGAGGCGCGCACGCTGTCCATCAGCCCCTACGACGCGTCAACGCTCAAGGCCATCGAGAAGGCGATTTTGGCCTCCGACATCGGCCTCAATCCCCAAAACGACGGTCGCGCCATCCGGCTCATCTTTCCGCCGCTGACCGAGGAGCGCCGCAAGGAGCTCGCCAAGCAGGTGAAAAAGACGGCGGAGGACAGCAAGGTGGCCATTCGCAACATTCGCCGCGACGCCATTGACACCTTCAAGAAGCAGCAGAAGAAATCGGAAATCACCGAGGACGACCTGAAAAACGCCGAAAAGGAATTGCAGGATCTGACCGACAAGAAGATCAAAAAGGTCGACGAGATCGCCGCCGCCAAGGAGAAGGAGATTCTCGAGGTCTAGGAGCAGATCGGGCCTTCCAAAGAGAAAGGTGCGTCCATGTTTAAGAAAAAAGAAGCAAAAAAGGCTGCCCTTTTGCAGCCTGCTGTCGATATGAGCCGGATTCCGGCTCATATTGCCATTATTATGGATGGCAACGGGCGATGGGCGACTTCACGCGGTCTGCCCCGCACCATGGGACATCGCGAGGGGGCCAAAAAATTTCGCGAGATCGCCTCGTATTGCCAGGAGATCGGCGTCAAGCATCTGACGGTGTACGCCTTTTCCACCGAAAACTGGAAAAGGCCCAAGGAAGAGGTCGACGCCATCATGCAGCTCTTTTACGACTATCTGCTCGAAGCGCGGCGCGAGCTGCAAACCCGCAACATCCACATTCAGGTGCTGGGCGACCTCTCGGTCTTTGAGGGGGAATTGCGCCGCCTGATCGACGAGGTGCAAAGCCTCAACCGCCAGCCCGGCGCGCTGGTGGCAAACCTGGCCATCAACTATGGGGGCAGAGCCGAGTTGCTCATGGCGGCAAACGCCGCCTTTGCGCAAAAGAAAGGCCCCATTACGCAGCAGGATCTTGAGGACCAGCTCTACACGGCCGGTCAGCCCGATCCCGACCTCATCATCCGGACGTCGGGGGAATACCGCCTCTCCGGGTTTTTGCTGTGGCAGTGCTCTTACAGCGAATTTTTCTTTTCCGACCTGCTGTGGCCGGATTTTACAACTGCGGAGCTCGATCGGGCCATCGCAACCTTTCAACAAAGAGACCGGCGCTATGGCGCCGTCAAATAGCCCGGCAGGAGGGAACAGCCGCCATGTTCAATGCAAAATTCTGGTCTGGGGCCGCCTATTTCGTGCTGGCGCTCCCGCTGTTTTACTATTCGCACACCGTGGCGTTGCCCGTTGTGCTGGCGCTCATCTCCATGCGCTGCGTCTACGAGGCGCTGCACATCTCGGGTTTTGAGGAGGCGCGGCTGCTCTTGCCGGCCGGCCTCGTGCTGGCGGGTGGTCTGCCCTTTACGGTGTATGGACCGGGCAGGCTCGCGGCGCTGCTGTGCTATGTCTACTTGCTTGTGGCGTTGCTGCTCTACCTTGTCAATTACGACCGCCTCAAGCTGCTGCCTGCGCTCTACTGCATGGGGCTGACGCTGCTGCTCTCCATCGGGCTTGCCGTGCCAGTTTTCACGCGGCGCATGCAAGACGGGTTGTGGCTGCTGATCTTGACCTTTGCGGGAACCTGGTCGGCCGACACCTGCGCCCAGGTCTGCGGCCGCCTGTTCGGAAGACACAAGCTGGGCGTCGGCGTCTCCCCCAACAAGACGATGGAGGGCTGCATCGGCTCGCTTTGCTGCACGGCGATTGCCTATCTGGGGCTTGCGGCGGCTTTCAACGCCTATGCGGGAACCGCGTTTTCCCTGCCGTTCATGGCGGCGGCGGGGTTTTTGGTGTCTCTTGCCGGGCAGGTGGGCGATCTGCTTGCCTCGGCCGTCAAGCGTCAGTTTGGCGTCAAGGATTTCAGCCATCTCATCCCGGGGCACGGGGGTATGTATGACCGGTTTGACTCTTTTGTCCTGGTGGCCCCCCTCGTCTATCTGCTGGCGCAGCTACTGCCTCTTGCCGGTTGAGATGCGTTCAAAAAGAGAAGGGGAGAGCCCATGAAGCAAGACCTAACCATTCTCGGCGCCACCGGCTCCATCGGCCGGCAGACGCTTGACGTTGCGCGCAGCCAAAAGCTGCGCGTATGCGCGCTTTCCGGCAATCAAAATGTGGAACTGATGGAGCAATTTGCAAGGGAGTTTTCACCGGATCTGGTGGCCATGGCCGATGAAAGCGCCGCTTTTGAGCTGGCGCAGCGTCTGTTTGGAACGGGGATATCCGTTGCGTCGGGCGAAGAGGGCGTCGCCAAGGTCGCCCGCGTCGACGCGCAGACCGTGGTGAGCGCCATCGTGGGCGCCGCCGGCATTTTACCCACGGTGGAGGCCGTCCGGCGCGGCGCGCGCGTGGCGCTTGCCAACAAGGAGGTTCTGGTGGCGGCGGGCAGTATCGTCATGCCGCTTTCCAGGCAATACGGCGCGCAGATTCTGCCGGTTGACAGCGAACACAGCGCCATCTTCCAGTGCCTTTTGGCGCGGGCCGGCAGCGCCGTGTCCCGTATTTTGCTCACCTGCTCAGGGGGGCCCTTTTTTGGGAAAACGCGCAAAGAGCTCTCCTTTGTCACCCGCCAGCAGGCGCTGGCGCATCCCTCCTGGAGCATGGGGCCAAAGATTACGATCGACAGCGCCACTCTGATGAACAAGGGGCTTGAGACCATCGAGGCCGCCTGGCTCTTCGATGTGCCCATGGAAAAGATCGAGGTGCTCATCCACCGGCAGAGCATTGTCCACTCCATGGTGGAATTTGAAGATCATGCCATCATTGCGCAGCTTGGCACGCCCGACATGCGCATTCCCATTCAGTTTGCCCTGACCTATCCGGAGCGGGCGCGGATGGAGGCGCCGTCTCTAGACTTTACAAATGAGCTGGCGCTCACCTTTACAAAGCCGGACGCCGCCGCCTTTGGCTGTCTGGCGCTGTG
>CABRXB010000228.1 GCA_902474785.1 uncultured Eubacteriales bacterium
CGTGGCCGATGTGCAGGTTGTCCGAAGGGTAGTAGATGGGCGTTGAAATATAATAGGTTTTTTTATCACTCATGAGAGAATCCTCCTTTGTTGTTTCGATGTGGGAAACGAGAGGCGGTCCTATGGTTCAAAGGAGTCCCACGGACGGGGGGTCTCCTGCGGAGCATTGGGGTCTGGGGCCTGATAGGGGTCGGGGTTGATGAAGTCGGGGGCAAAAGAGATTTCATCGCGGTGGACGGAATAGGGGGGGTGTCCATCGTTCAAACGGGCCGCATCCTCGACATATTCGCAAAAAAGCACGGTTGACATCAAAAAATATGCCGATACCAAGAAAGCGGGAAGCGGGAGAACGATCGTGGTGAAGATGCTGGTAAACGCGCCAGGCTGCAGTTGAAGGGGATAGGCAATTAGCCAGAAAATCAAAGACGCGAGAATCTTCCAACCCAAAAAGCTGCACAGGAACCACAATGCCTCCCACAGATGGCCCTTCATCATCTGAATCCCCTGTTCGATGAGCTCGTTACAGGACTTTTCGGGGTAGCGGTTGAGCAGATAGAAGGCCGGCAGATATCGCATCCCGATAAGGTACATGAGCAACAAGGCGCTCAGGAGCAGAGAGACGAGCGCCACCACGAGAAAGATCACCTGGGGCAGGGCATTGCGAAGCAAATTGAAGCCAAATGCCGGATTGTCGTAGAAATTGGGGATGAAAGTGAGCACCGAGTAGATCAGCCCATCCCAAAGAAAGGTGAGAAGGTAGCCAGACACTGCGATAAACGGCATGACGGCAAAAATGATCCATCCCAGCATGCGCAAAAGCAGCAGCAGCACCATGAGAAGCGACTTCCCAAAGCGGCGCAGCGAGTCGAGCCAGCAAAAGACATAGGAGAAAGGTTCGCGCGAACCGTCGCCCAGAGCGATGAACCACGCAACGACGCCAAACCCAATGGGGACGATCAAAAAAAGCTCCATCAGCATGGTCAGAGAACTCAGGCGCAGATAGGCGACAAGTTGGGCAGCAGAGGCGGCGGTGAGAGGATGCCATGAGATCACTGTGGGGTCAAACCCGAACAGTGTGGCCGCGGCATACAGTAGCAGGGTGAAACTCAGTTGCACCACGGATGGAATGAGCAACACCAGCACCGCCAACCCCCAACTGCCCTTGAGCATTCGTTTGGCCATGCTCTTGAGGTTGTAGCGAATTTGTGTTTTATTGAGCATCATAAAACTCCTTCGCAATCCCGTTGACAAGAGAGAGCTTGCCGGGCGATGTTCAAAGTCCGGCAGTCCATTCTTCAAAAAGGCGGGGCAGCCGTCCGGCTGCAAGCGCCTCTCTTGTCTGTTTTCTTCCTTTTTTACAGGGGATTATAACATATGGAATATATTATAACAAAAATTGGGGCTATTTCAATGCGGCAGGAAAAATTTTTACTCAGTTGCCGCGAAGATAGGCCACGATGCCATCGGCAACGCCCTTTGCTTCGGTGGCGATGTAGTGATCGCTGGCAAGCGATTCGTATTCATTGGGGTTGGTGATAAAGCCAAGCTCCACCAAAATGGAGGGGCACTCGTAGACACGGCACACCGCCAGACCCTGCATGGAGGTGCCGCGGCTGTATGCGCCGGTGGCAGATGTGACGGCCTGCTGCATGGCCTTGGCAAAGGGAGCGGAAAAGTCCTCCGAGTAGAGCGTCACCGTGCCGTAGCAGGCGCCGACGTTGGTCACATAGTCGACCGAGTTGTGGTGCAGCGAAACGGCCACCACGGGGCGGGTTGCGCGAATGGCCGCCGTGCGCTCCGCCAGCGTGACGCTGTCATCGCTGTCGCGCGTGAGGATGACGGCGGCGCCAAGCTGCTCGAGCTGGTCGCGCACGGCGAGCGCCACGCGCAAGTTGAGGTCTTTTTCCATGTCTCCTCTGGAGCCGAGCGGTCCGGTTGCGCCGGCGTCGCTTCCGCCATGGCCGGGGTCGATCAAAATGGTCTTGCCCGTCAGTGGCTTGGCGCCCGATGCCAGCGAGGGCGGATTGCGAAAGGCCAGCGTGAGGTAGCCGCCGTTGTAGGAAAAGGTGAATCCGTAGAGCGTGGCCCCCGGTTTATAGGTGAATGTATAGACGACGTTGTCGCCCACCTGACGGCCGGGGATGTTTTGGAAAAGGGGATTTGACGCCGTGAACACACGGGAGCGGGTGTCGCTCGTGTTGTAGAAGGTCACTTCAAAGGCGTCGTCGAGCTCCCTGACGGTGTAGGTCGGGAAGACGGGCAGCTTCCACTGAATGGTGGTGGTGCGCGAGGTTGCAAATCCTGTGACGGTGGTCACGAGATTGACGGGCAGCATCTGCCTTGATGTTGCGACGTTTTCTTTGAGCGTCCAGCCGCCGTAGCGGAATTGATAGTAGGTGTCGGTCTCCCAGATGATGTAGTCGCAAGCGCCCTTGGAGAGAGAGGTTTTGCGCGCGGCCGAAGAGCTGTTGGAGTTGCGCATGATGGTGCCGTCAGCCGTGATGGTGCCCACGAGCTGGTTGTCGACCATGTAGCAGAAAACCGAGTAGGGCGCCGTTTTGCTGACCGTCTTGCCGTCGTAGACAAAGGTGTAAACCGGCTTGCCCATGTCGATGAGGCCGCGCCCGTTTTGGGTGCGCATGGTGACGGTGGCCGTGTATTTCTGAGAGGCCACGCTGCCCGCCGTCGACATGACGCGTTCGGGTTGCAGCGCATAGACCGTGCCGTTCAGCGAAGCGGAAACCGACGCGCCCTGTGGCGCCACGCACGTCAGCGTGAAGGTCTCGCCAGGGGCATAGCGGGAATTGGCGGTGGGGAACAGGGTGCCGTCGACAAAGGCGGCGCTGTTTAAGGCATAGCTGATGCCGCCGCCCGACGAAGTGGCCTTGCGGTTGATGGTATAGGTGGTCGTCTTGCCCTGATGCTCAAAGGTGAAGGTGTTGGCGCCCATGTCAAGCGAGACATACATGCAAAAATAGCCCGAAGAAGTGCGTT
>CABRXB010000229.1 GCA_902474785.1 uncultured Eubacteriales bacterium
TGGAAAGGAAAAGGGCGGCATCTTCTCATGCGCCGGGGGATTGCGTCTTGCGGGTGCATGGATGGAAAAAGGTCGGCATCTTCTCATGCGTCGGGGGATTGCGCCCCCTTGCGGGGCGCGTAGTTTGAAAGAAAATCTTAAAACAGTAAAATACGCAGCCGCCTGCGGTCGCACTCTCATGAAGTGCGCGGCTTGAAAAGGGCACCGTTCTCCAGAAGGGGAAACCTCCTTTTCGTCGCGCCCCTTGCGGGCTATGTAGCTTAAGGGATACCCGAACATGCCACTCGCGTCCACTCACAGGGCGCGGGGGTTTAAAATCACATACGCACAAAAAAGCCCCCCGGAACGATCCGGGGGGCAGACTTTTTCAAGCCTTTGTTGTCAGTTGGAAGACTGGAACTTCTGCTTCACAGAGGTCACCTTGTTTTGCTCCACCTGCTCGGTGGGATACCAGCCCTTGGATGCCATCTTGTCGTAAATCGTGTCCTGAATGCACAGAGACTCACTCAACGCGCTGGAAAAAGTATTGTGCACGTCTTTGGTGGGGGATTCAATCGCACCGTGCATATAGAGATCGCAAACACCCTTTTCAAGAAGCAGGATGTTTTCCATAATGCTCTTGTCGTCCATTGTCAAAACCTCCTCTTCTTACAGCAAATCGTAGAAATTTTTGAAAAGCTGCTCATGTTTTTGAACCAGCTGCTCCACACACTCCTTGAGATCGGAGTCCTGAAGCTGGTTCACGGCTTCATTGCATTTCTTCTGGAAATACTGTTCATGACCAAGTGCGTCTTCGAGATACAACAGTTCTTTTGCGGTCATTTTAATCACCTCCGATGGTATTATGGGTTCTTTTGGGCTGCTTTATCCGATCGCTTGAAGGAAAAATAACGTTTTGTATGCGACAGTTTGTCTGACAGATCGACGAACGCGAAATGAAGTGGTTGTGCAGGCTCGACGCGCCATGGGCGGCCAATTTTACAGGAGGCTCAACCTGGTACAGATTGGAAACGATCAAACCAGGAAAGGTACTGTTCTTGATGGATGCTGTTTTTGAGCGTGACAAAACTGAAATCATGCTGCACGCTGCAATCCGATAGGTGTATCTCGCAAAGTCTTCCTTCCCGGATCTCTGAGGCAGCAGCCACGCGATACATGAAAGAAATCCCGAGATTGTCCGCCACAAGCTGCTTGATGGCACTCATATTGCCTATCTCCATGACGCCTTTGAAACTGCCGACCGCAAGGTTATGGCGCATCAGCGCATGTTCCAAAATGTCTCTCGTGCCGGAGCCTTGCTCTCGCAGGATAAGCCTGCTGCTCAAAAGCTGTCCAAGAGAAACTTCGCCCAGGGCAAGTGGGGAATTTGGCGCACAGACTGCAATGAACTCCTCTGTTTTCAGACGTTTCGAGTCGTAAATGGAGCGGTCGAAAAACCCTTCCACAAGGGCAAATTGAATTTCACCTCTTTGCAGTTTGTCGAGCAGGGTTGCAGTGTTGCCCACCTGCATGGTCAGCATGATTTCCGACAGTTCATCGTGGATTTGACGCAGAAAGGACGGCATGACATATTCGCCTATGGTCAGCGTTGCTCCAAAACACAAGGGAGGGAGCAAGCGGTCGCTTCGCAATGTGTTCATGCTTTGGATGCTGTCGGCCTTCAAGCGCGAAACAAAATCAAGCAGCTTTTCACCGCGGGCGGTCAGCGTGAGCGTCCGGTTGCGATATTGAAACAGCTTGCCGCCACAGATCTGCTCCAAGTGGTGAATGTGTTGTGTGACGCCGGGCTGCGTCATGTTGAGCAGCTCGGCGGTTTTGGTGTAGTTTTTTATGCGGCAAAGCACAAGAAAAGTCTCATACCGATGGTCAAGCATCCCGACATCTCCATAATTTCAATTTATTGATGAATAATGATTGATAATTTGATTTTATCATCGATTTTCCGTAAAATCAATGCAGGGGGATGAAACGATGAAAATGATAAAACAGTATGGCAGCGGCATCGCCGCTTCCGCGGCACTTGCCTTTTTTGCGAATTTTCTCGGCAGTCTGGTGCCGATGCACTTGATCAGCGGCGGCGTATTTGCACTGTTGATGGGGATGGTCTTGCATAAATGGATGGCAAGATATCCAATGTGTTTGCCTGGCGTTCAATTTGTATCCAAAAAGCTGCTGCGACTCTCCATCGTGCTCATGGGCATTATGCTGAGCTTCTCGCAGGTTTTTGAAGTTGGCAGATATTCGCTCATCGTGATGTGCTTCACGCTTCTGACAGCCTTTGGCGGAGGCTATCTGCTTGGCAAGCTGTTTGGAATGGATTGGAGACTCTCCAGCCTGATTTCAGCCGGCACGGGAATCTGTGGCGGCTCCGCCATTGCAGCCATCGCGCCGACCATCGAAGCGAAGGACAGCGATATTGCCTATGCCATTTCCGCCACCTTCATTTTTGATGTTTTGATGGTGATATTGTTTCCCATAGCCGGCCGGTATTTTCAAATGAGCGACATGGGGTTTGGGCTGTGGGCCGGAACAGCCGTCAACGACACGTCGTCGGTTGTGGCGGCGGGCTACGCTTTTTCCGATGCGGCGGGGGCCTATTCGGTGATTGTCAAGCTCACGCGCACGCTCTCCATTGTCCCAACGGTTGTCATTTTTTCGCTGATCCATCAATGGACGCAGGTGAAAAGCTCTGACGGTTTCCAGGGCCGCAAAAGCGTGCAGATTGGCAGCATATTCCCCTATTTCATTTTGCTGTTCTTGGCAGTGGTGGCGGTGAAAAGCACCGGGATAATTCCAGAGGCCGTGTGCAATGCCGTTGCAGGGTGCAGCAAATTTCTGATGGTGATGGCGCTCGGGGCAATTGGACTGAAGACGAATTTCAAATCCGTGATGAAATCCGGATACAAGCCCATGCTCCATGGATTTTTGATCTCTGCTCTGGTGGTCGTGGTTTCGTTTTTTGTCCAAATGGCCCTGGGGCAGAT
>CABRXB010000230.1 GCA_902474785.1 uncultured Eubacteriales bacterium
ACCGCTGGCTCTGGACGCTGAAAGAGGCCATGCGGTGCCGCGTGAGCTGCGCGAGCAGTGAGCGCGAGACGCCCTCTATGCCAAAGGTGAAGGACATGTGCTCGATGGGGCTTTCATGTCCCATCTCTGCGAGCATGTTGACAAATTTGGTGACCGCCTCGTCGGTCAGCCCTTCGCGCAGGGAACCGATGTCGCTTGACGAGTAACAGAGTTTGGCCGCGCACGCGACCAGCCGCTCGGGGTCGGGCGTATGGCTGAGCAATGTGACTTTCATTGTATGCCTTCCTCTCTAAAAGGGGGTGTGGGATCTTCCAGGTTACACAGGCGGCCTGAACTGCCCTGCTGCGCTTTTCCGACCAAGCGCCTTAAGCTTTCACCTTGCGCCTCAGGCGCATCACGTCGATCAAAAAGGCCGGGATCTTCATCAGCCTGCCCCACCGTTTGGGATCCAGGGCCCCTCGGTAGAGCCATTCAAGATTGTGCTTTACATAAAAGTCCGGCGCGCGCTGCACGATGCCCGCCATCACATCGAGCGTTCCGCCCAGCCCCAGCATCAGGGCGCTGCACGAGCCCTTGTGGGCATGGATGAACCGCTCCTGTTTGGGCGCGCCAAGGCAGACAAAGACCACATCGGCCCCCGAATCGCGGATGAGGCGTATGCGATCCTCGTCGTGTTCAAAATAACCGTCGGCCATGCCGCACACGGTAAGGCCGGGACACTGTTTTTGGATGTTTTCGGCGGCGCGCTGCGCAACGCCCGGCTTGCCGCCAAAGAGAAAGACCGAAAGTCCCTCTCTCTCCATGGGCGCCAGCAGGTTTTGCGCAAGCTCCACGCCCGCCACCTTGCCCTGAAGCGGCGTTCCCAGCAGCTTGGCCGCCAGCACAACGCCCGCTCCATCAGGCACGACGAGATCGCCGCCATTGAGCAGTTCGAGAAAAGAGGGGTCGTCCAGCGCAAGCTTGGCCATCTCCGCATTCGGCGTGTAAACCGCGCCGCCGCCCGACTTTGCCAGACCAATGCAGGCTTCGACCGCCTGCTGCATATCGACATTGTGGACCCAAAGCCCACCGATGGAAACTCGCTGCATGTGGGGTATCCACACTCCTTTTGAGAATCACAGTTGGCGCGAATTCTTCTTTTTTGGTAAAAATTTATACGCCGTTTTCCAATTCAAGCCATAACTTGTTTTAGTATACCATATAAAACGCCCTCGCAACAAGAGTTGCGAAGGCATTTTTAAAGACGGATCTTTTTATACGATGACAAGGCCCGCGTTATCCGCCTGAAGCCGGTAGACCTGGTAGGTGGGGTAGGCCTCCTCGACAAAGGCCAACATGCCCTCATAGACCACCTTATCCCCTCCGGGCACGGCGGCCAGCAGCGTGGGCCCTGCGCCGCTCACCGTGCTGCTGTAAGCACCCAGCTCCTGCATCTTGCGCATGATGTCCTCGCCGCCCCTGACAAGTTGCAGCCGATACCGCTGATGCAGCCGATCTTTGGTGGCGATGCGCAGCAGCCCATAATTTTCGGTGAGAAAGGCTGCGGTGAGCAGCGAGGAGCGCGACAGATTGTAAACGGCGTCCTTGAGGGGCAGCTGCTGCGGCAGGGCCGCGCGCGCCTTTTCGGTGCTGACCTTGAAATCGGGCACCACCGCCACAAAGCCAATGCGGTCGTGGTCGAGCTCCTTTCGCTGATAATAGACCTCCCCGTGGTCGAGCGCGGCGGCCACAAAGCCGCCCAACAGCGCAGGCGCCACATTGTCGGGATGGCCCTCGATCATGGCCGCCAGCGTCACCTTGTCGTGCAGCGACAGGTTGTCGCCCATCAGCTTGCCGGCAATCGACACGCCGGCCGCAATACAAGTCGAGCTGCTGCCAAGGCCCCTGACCATGGGGACGTTGTTCTCCTGGATGATATGCAGCCCACGAAAGGTTGCGCCGGCCTCCGCATAAGCGCGTCTGACTGTGTCTACAATGAGATTTGAGGAATCTCTTGGCACATCGTCCTCACACTCCACCACAATACGGTCGCTCTCTTCAAACGTGACATAATTATAAAGACTCAGCGCAATGCCGATGCTGTCAAAGCCCGACCCCATGTTGGCGGAGGAGGCCGGTGCGCGCAATTTGTACATATCAGAACACCCTACCTATTTTTTATGATTGATCAAACAGAAAGGAGCAAGCAACCTCTTTTCAAATTCTGCCTGCTCTGATATACTTATCCTTGAGTTTTCCTTTATTTTCTTACTCGCTGCCAAGCACCTTGCACTCGAGCACGCCCTTGACCATGCCAAGCGCCTCGATCAGCTCGTCGTTGGAGGTGATGGCATTGTGCGTTTCAACCGATACGGTGAAAATCGCCGTGCCGCCCGAGGGCAGACCCTGGTGCAGCGTGAGCACATTGCAGCCGCTTTTGGCAAAGACGCTGAGCAGCCCGCTGACCACGCCGGGCTCGTCGCGCAGCGTAAAGGATAGGCTGACCACCCGCCCTTGCGACTTCTCGTGAAAGGTGAACACCACATCCTTGTATTTGTAAAACGCGCTGCGAGACAGGCCGGTTTGCGCCACCGCCTCGCTGACGGTGCTCGCCTGACCCGATTCAGCTCCTTGGTCTTGAGGACTTTGTGGTAGACTTCCGGCAGCGCAGACGCCTCCACAAGATAGTAGACCTTTGAATTTGAAGCACTCATTCGTATATCTCCTAGCAACAATTGTTTTTCTATTGCGAACTATACCACAACCTGTTTCCAAATGCAAGTTTTTTGTCCCAGCTCCCGTCGATTCTCCCCGAATGCCGCCTGCATACTGGCAACGACTAGAAACGGAGGTTCTCTCGTGGAACAGTTCCCCCTTGAAAAAAAACGCGCGTTTCTCATCAACCTGACGTTCTTTTTGGCCGTCTTTGCCATCATCTACTTTCTCATCTGCTATGCGCTGCCCTGGATGATGCCCTTTCTCTTTGCCTATTTT
>CABRXB010000231.1 GCA_902474785.1 uncultured Eubacteriales bacterium
CTCCTGCGCCGGGGTGTCGGTACACTCGCGCAAAGAGACGCGGGAGAAGGTGAACTCGCGCAAAACGGACAAGCACTCCTCCTCGGAGCCGCGATAGAAGAGCGCGATACAGTAGATCGCGTTTTTATCGGCTGTCACCATTTCCACGCAACAGTCCATATCTGCAATTTTTGCCTGCAGCGCCGCCATGTCGGTCAGCGCCGGGAAGGTGCCATACACCACATCCACCAGCTTTGTCCCGGAATTGCCCAGCGGAATGTCCACCGGAATCCAGGGCTCGAGAGAGGCAATCTGCCCCTCCATTTTGGCGGTATCGGGAGCAATGGCAAGTCGTGCGCGTTGAATGCGCATCACCTCGGCGGCAGTGGCGACCACTGACTCCCGGTTGATGATGGCATCCTCCATCCCCTGACGGGTGATGTGGGGTTTCGCCTGCAGCAAACCCTTTTTGGGGGCGAGCGGCGTCAACGCATGAATGGCGCCCTGGAGCTTTTCAAGATCGCCGCGAAGCTCATTGGAATCTCCGGCGTCGTTGATGGCCCGATACTGGGCGGCCTCCTCCTCTGTCACCAGAGGGGCGGCATCATGAATCTCCACCGCGCCGAAAAAGGCGAGTTGTTTGAGCACCTCTTCCTTTTCCTGCGCCAGCCCCGCGAGAGTAAGCCGCTTCATTGTGACTTCAGCCACTTACACTCACAACCTTTGCTACAATAATATCCGCCGCCTTGGTCAAGTTGACTCTGGCGTCTGACTTGATCTGCTCGCATTGTTTTTCGATGTCTGCCATGTACGCCTTGGTTTGTTCTTCCGCCTGCGCCTGCGCCTCTTTTAGCACCTGCGCCGTTTCCGTCCGCACCCTGACTTCGCTGGCCGCGACAATTTCCCTTGCCTTTGCCGTAGCCTCGTCGACGGCAGCTTTTGCCGCGTCGTTTGCCTGTTTGCGAATCAGATCCGCCTTTGCTTCGGCCTCGCCGACTTGTTTGAGCATTTCAACAGCCATACATTCACCACCCTCCTCAAACCAGCCGGCCCACGACGAGCCGGCCTTGGTCTTTTTATCATAGAACCAGTACACGATAATTTGGCTATTCTAAATTATACTTTCAACTCCCCAAAAAATCAATTGTCCCCCACGAGTTTTATCAGGAATGCGTACAAATTCAGCAATTTGTGCGGGATTGGGCGTCAAAATTGGCCATCCTGCCAGACAATTTGTGTTCAAAATGACCTTTTTTCGTGCAAAATGGCCTTATTTTTGTCAAATTTCTAGAAAAAACAGGGAGTTATCTCTTGTCAATCCTCGAAAAACCATCATTTTTTTAATGCGCCGATTTTACGCAAATGGGAGATCATGGACATGCCGGCCACGGCCCCCTCGCCCACCGCTTTGGAGATCTGCAACAGGCCGCCCACGCAGTCGCCCGCGGCGAAAATGCCCTCGATGCTGGTCTGCATCTGTGCGTTGACCACGATACCCTGCTCTCCGGTCAAAATCCCCGCTGCACGCGCCAGGTCCGCAGCCGACGCCTTTCCCAGCGCCACAAACAGCCCCGAAAGCGGCAAAAAGGCGCCGTCTTCCAGTTGCACCCCGCGCAACAGCTCTTCTCCTTCCAAGCGACGGATCGGCGTTTCGACCACCGACAGCGGCCCAAAGTCGGTGGTGGGAGGCTCTCCGTTCGTCAAAATGGTCACACTGCTTGCAAGCGGCGCCAGCTCCTTTGCCTCGGCCGCCGCAAAGTCGCCGCTGCCGAGCACTGCGACCGGCTTGCCGCGGTGAAAAAAGCCGTCGCAAACGGCGCAGGCGCTCACTCCCCTTCCCTCGAAGGCGGCAAGTCCCTCCACAATGGGGCGTGTGCGCCGCGCGCCGGTGGCAAGCAGCAGCGTGCCGCAGGGGTAGATCTCCTGTGGCGTGTGCACCGAAATTCCGTCAAAGGGGTCGATGCGGGTGACTTCGCTGTGGATGAGGTGCGCTCCAAGCCGGCGCGCCTGCTCCTCACCGCCCCGGAGCAGCTCCTCCCCTGAGATGCCCTGCGGAAAACCATAGTAGTTTTCAATACAGTCGGCGCGGCGCAAGTCGCTCTCCCCCGTGGAGATCAACATAGTGGAAAACCCGGCGCGCAGCGTGTAGAGCGCGGCCGACACGCCGGCCGGCCCGCTGCCGACGATGATACAGTCGTAGTGCTGGGACATAGAGATTCCTCCTTTGATTCCGGCTCGTCGCCGGGAAGTCGTCTTGGCATCGCCATGCCGTCAGCGAACACCTTTGACAGCCAGCTTTTCAAAACGCACGGTTCTTTTGCGGGGATCGTTTCGCGGCGCTGCTGCAACTCCGCACGCGCAATGTCATCGCCCTGCCCGATCAATTGAGCGAGATGTCGCTGCGCGCAAAGAGAGCCTGTATGTGCCCGCGCAGCGCGCGGTGTCGCGGCTCTTGCAGCGTCGGATCCTCTTGGAGCAGCGCGGCGGCCGCCTCTCCGATGCGTTCGCGAGTAGGGACGTCCACCGCGACGAACGTGCGGGCGATGCCGTCGAACGAAGCCGCCGGAACCAGCTCGGCCGCGCCCGGCAGGAAGCCAAGACGCTCGTCGATGGGCTCGTCTTTCGCGAGCAAGCAGGTCACGCGCTTGCCAAGACCCTTGAGCGCCGCCGCCAAACCGAGCTGGGAGCCCAGGCAGTCGCCGTCAGGGCTCACATGCCCGCAGATGATGAAATCGTCGCGCGACCTCAGCGCTTCGGCTATCGCGCCGAGGTCGGTGTTCGTCTGGGGCGTGACCGCCATGGAGCCTCCCTATTCGCCTTCGGATGCCTGCTGAGCCTGCGCCTCGCGGTCGGCCATGATATCGGCGTCGGCCGGCACGTCGCTGTCGGTGGGAGCCGCCACCTTGTTGCGCGCCGCGTCGCGCTCCAGGGCCGACGCGATGCGCTCGGCCTCGTCCACGCTCTTGTCCAGCAAGAAGCGCA
>CABRXB010000232.1 GCA_902474785.1 uncultured Eubacteriales bacterium
GGCCGTCAAGGCCGTCGATGAGGTTGACGGCGTTCGTGATACCGACGATCCACAAGACTGTGATGGGGATGGACAGCCAGCCGAGGTCCCAATACGGGCTTTCAGCAAAGACGTTCGGGTTGGAGAGCGTCTGGATCACGACGCCGTGGAACACGGCGACGAGCGCCGCGAAGATCTGCACGCAGAACTTAAAATACGCGCGCAGCGGGGACATATCGTCCACTACGCCTAAAACGACGATGATGGACGCGCCCAGCAAAATGCCCTGTAACTGATGGTCGACCTTGACGAACAGCAGCATGCTCACGATAAAGCCGAGGAAGATCGCGAGGCCGCCGAGACGCGGTACGGGCTTTTTGTGCATGCGGCGGTTGTCCTTCGGCACGTCGATCGCGCCGATCTTATAGGCAAACGACTTGACGAGCGGGCACATCAGAAAGCTGACGGCAAACGCGCACAGCAGCGCGCCGCCGACGCTCAGCAATAACTCTTTCGGAATTCCGTTCATGTTCTCCACCCTTTAATCAGCGCGCGACAAAGCCGACCTTCTTGTAGACCTTGCGCAGCGTTTTTTCTGCCACGTAAGACGCCTTCTGTGCGCCCGCGCGATACACGGACTCGAGATACGCCTTGTCGCCCAAAATGCGCGTGGCTTCCTCGCGGATGGGGCGCAGGGTTTCAACGACGGCCTCGCCCACGGCGGGCTTGAACGCGCCGTAGCCCTTACCGGCGAACTCCTGCTCGATCTCGTCAAAGCTCTTGCCCGTCACGGCGGAGTAGATGGTCATCAGGTTCGCAACGCCGGGCTTGTTCGCGGGATCATAGCGCACGCAGTTTTCCGTGTCGCTGTCGGTCACGGCGCGCTTGAACTTGCGCAGGATATCCTCGGGCTTTTCCATCAGGTAAATGGAGCCGTTGGGGTCCTTATCGGACTTCGACATCTTGGCTCCCGGGTCGCTCAGGCTCATCACGCGCGCACCGACCTTGGGAATGTACGGCTCGGGCATCTTGAAGACGTCGCCATAGATGCCGTTGAAGCGCTGGACGATGTTGCGGCAGAGCTCGACATGCTGCTTCTGATCCTCGCCCACAGGGACATAGTCGGGCTGATAGAGCAGGATATCCGCCGCCATCAGCGCAGGATAGGTGAAGAGACCGCCGTTGATGTTCTCGCTGTTCTTGGCGGACTTGTCCTTAAACTGCGTCATGCGCGAGAGCTCGCCAAACATGGTAAAACAACTGAGCACCCAACTGAGTTCGGGGTGGCCCGGCACATGGCTTTGAATGAAGAGCACGCACTTGTCGGGATCAAGGCCCGCCGCGAGAAGCTGTGCAAAAAGCTGATAGGTCTGTTCCCGCAGGTCGTCGGGGTTCTGCCGGACGGTGATGGCGTGCAGATCGACGACACAGTAACGGTTGTCGAACTCGTTGCTGTCTTGGATGTCAACCCAGTTTTTAATCGACCCCAAATAATTTCCGAGTGTGATCTTGCCGCTGGGCTGGATGCCGCTCAGGCTGACCTTGCGCTTTTGTTCCATCACTGTATCGCTCCTTTTCTTTATATTTTTGGCTTGGACAAGGGGTGTTCCCCTTATCAAACGGAAAATGGCGCGGCCGGCGCAAAAGAACGCCGGGAATAACGCCTATTATACCAAAGATGAAAGCCGCGCGCAAGGTGTGCTGCAGGCAAAATTTGAAAGACGGCTGCGCTCAAAGCGGCGGCAGAATGAGACCGAACACCACCCACACCAACGCAAAGGTGACGACGTTTGAGACGCTGTTGAAAAGAGCGGCAGCCTTGGGGTGAAAGTCGTACTCGGCGCAGTAGGCGATGCAGTTGATGGCGCCGGGCAGCAGAAAAAAGAGCACCAGAGTATACCGCGTGAGAGGCGGGTAAAGTCCCAGCGCGCACAGCAAGAAGGCGGCCAGCCCGCCGGCGAGGTAGCGAAGGGGCAGCATTTGAAAGACGAGGCGTCGTTCGTCGGCGCCAAGGTCGAAGTCGAGCGTCATGCCAAGGGCCAGCATCGAGAGCGGCGTGTTGATCTTGGCGATGGTGTCGGTAAAGGTGTAGCAGAAGTCGGGCAGATGGACGCCGGTGGCGGCCATGAGCAGCGCCGCCGCAAGCGCCAGCAGCACAGGGGAGGTGACAAGCCGCCGGCCGGCGGCTTTCCAGTCGGCCCCCTGCTCGGTGTAGAGCTGGGCGTGGATGACGCAAAAGGCATAGAGCGTCACGGCGTTGCCGCCGTGGATGGCCACCATGATGGGGGTGGCCTGCGGCCCCAGCAGCGCCTCGGCCAGCGGAATGCCGATAAAACCGACGTTGATGCCGGCAAAGTTGAGCGCGGCCATGCCCTTTTGTGCGCGCGTTTTGCCGGGCAAAAGCACATAGACAAGCGCCGACAGCATCAGTCCAAACAGGCAGGAGACGGCGAAGATCGAAAGATATTCGGGCGTGAGCTCCACACTGCGGAAATTGGACAAGATGAGGCAGGGGATGACCAGCGTGGTGATGAGCTTGAAATAGATTTTGTAGTCGTTCTCACCAACAGCGCCGCTTTTGCGCAGGAGAAACCCCGCCACAATCACAGCCCCGAGCAGCAAAAACACCGAATTGATGGACGCCATCAGGCATTCCCCCTTGAAGCGCGTGCAACGCGCGAAATGAAATCTAAAAAGCCAGGGCAAAAAGGGCGCGCGAAAGCCGCGGGCCTGTGGCGCAAAGGCGTGCGGCTGTGCGCGCGGCAGACCCCGGCGGGACAACGGGCAGACAAAGCGGGCGACGCAGCGGCGTGAGATCCCGCGCGGACGGGTTGCACTGCGGGCGCCCCGGTCAGTCGGACACGCGGACGCGTCAAATCCCCGGGCGGCGGCTGTAGAGGCAGTTCCAGATGGGCCTCATGCTGCGCGGCAGACGCACACTGGGATATG
>CABRXB010000233.1 GCA_902474785.1 uncultured Eubacteriales bacterium
GTTGATGGGGTCAAAGGAGAGCAGGCAGTGTTTGAGACGCGCGCGCTCCCCGCCCGACAGGTCGGCCACCAACTTGAAGACCTCTTCCCCCACAAAATCATAGGAGGCCAGGCGGTTGCGCGCCATCTGCGCCGTGAGCCCGGGGCGCTCCCACAACAATGTGTCGAGCAGGGTGCGCTGCGGATGTTCAAACACGATGGTCTGCGGCATGAGCCCGACCTTGACGTTGACGCCCCATTTGACGCGGCCCTCCATGGCGGGAAGCTCTCCGCACAGCAATTTGAACAGCGTTGTCTTGCCCGCGCCGTTGTCGCCCAGCAGCGCCACGCGCTCCCCTTTTTTGAGATCAAGCGTCACATGTTCGAGCAGCGGCCGGCCATCGTAGCCCACCGCAACGTCTTTGAGCGAGAGCACGTCAAACCCGCTGCGCCCCCCGTCGCCCAGAGAGGCGCGGATGCGCCGGTTGTTGACAGCCAGCCGCTGCGTCTGATTCTCCCGCAGGCGCGCGATGCGCTTTTGCATGCTGAGCGCGGCGCGAGAGAGACGCTCGGTCTGGATGCCCCATCCGAGCAGCTTGGTCGAGATGGTCTCGAGCCGTTTGATCTCCTTTTGCTCTTGCTCATAGCGGTGTTCGAGCTGCTCGGCCAGCTGCTCCTTATAGTCCATATATTCACTGTAGTTGCCCGCATAATCGGTGACTACGCCGCGCTCGAGCTCCATGATGCGCCCCACGGTGCGGTCGAGAAAGGTGCGGTCATGCGAGATGAGCAGCACCGTGCCCCTGTAGTGAAACAAAAACTCCTCCGTCCACTCAATGGAGGCCATGTCGAGGTGGTTGGTGGGCTCGTCGAGCAGCAGAATGTCGGGGTTTGCCAGCATGATGCGCGCCAGATTGACCTTGGTCTTCTCTCCGCCCGAGAGCGCCTCAAAGGGGCGCTTTAAAAAGCCCTCCTCCAGACGAAGCCCCATCGCAACGCGCGCGAACTGCACATTTTGTTCATAGCCGCCCTCGTTCTCATAGAGCGCGTGCAGCTTGTCATAGCTTTGCAGCAGCGCGGGCGTTGCAGCTTGCTCCATCTGCGCGCGCAGGTCGGCAAGCTGCTCCTCCATGCGGTGCAGCGGGGCAAAGCCCGAGCGCATCACCTGCTCCACCGTGGTGCCGGGCGGATAGATTGGGATCTGCTCAAGCACCTCCATGCGAAGCCCCGGCGCGACGGTCAGCGTTCCGCTGTCGGGCTCCATCTCGCCGCAGAGCAGGTGAAAAAGCGTGGATTTCCCGCTTCCGTTTCGCCCGATCAGTCCAACGCGCTCTCCTTTGCGCAGTTCGAAGCTCACATTTGACAGCACCATGTGCTCGCCAAACGATTTTTGCAGTTGTGTTGCCGTGATACAAATCATAGGTTTCCAATTCCTTTTGTTGTTTCTTTCCCCTTGGTGGTCAAGGCCGCGACATCCAGTCCGGCCCTTTCTCAAGCAAAGGCGCCACCCCTTCAAAAAAGGGCGTGAGCAGCGCCTCCATGTGGCGCACGCCGCCTTGTTGCTCCGACTCCAAATTGAGCGCCAGCACCGGGTCGTGCAGTGACAGGCGCAGCAAAAACCAACCGTCGCCCCCTCGCGGCACCACGTCCACGCGCAGCCCCTCGTGGTTGTCGGTCGCGGGGCGCAGCGCCGGGTGGCCCTCCACAAAGCGCGAAAGCCGCTCCAAAATCGTCTGCCCCGCCTGCGCAAAACCCTCTTTCTTCAGGGGGATGCGGTATTCCACGCTCTCTTGCGGCTCTTTGAGCTCTGCAATGAGGTCGGCAAGCTCCACGCCTCGTGCACGACACTGCACCAAAGCCGCCAGCAGGCGGGTGGCCAGGTACATTCCATCGTCCAGAAACCGGTTTTCCCGCAGCGCGGCATGGCCGCTGGTCTCAATGGCAAGCGGTACATCCACGCCAAGCTCGCACAGCCGCCGCGCCTCGTCAATGACATTTTGGTATCCCCTTTTGAAGCGGCGGTGAACAAGACCCTTTTGGATGAGAAAGTGCGTCAATCCCGCCGAGGTCACAGAGTCTGTCACCACGGTGCCGCCGGGGTGCGCCGGCGCCAGCACCGCGGCCGCCAGCGCAATCAACCGGTTGCGGCTGATGCGCGCACCCGTCTTGTCGATGAGGGCGGCGCGGTCGGCGTCGGTGTCAAACGCGATGCCGAGATCCGCACCCCGCTCGACCACTGCCGCCGCCAGCTCCTTTAGATTTTCCTCTTTTTCCGGATTGGGCTCGTGCCCTGAAAAGGCGCCGTCCGGCGCAAGATAAAGGCTGCCCGACGTCTCGGCCCCCAGCGCCTCAAGCACATCGTGCGCGTAAAACCCGCCCGCGCCGCCGCCCGCGTCGATCAAAACATGAAGCCCCTCGAGGGGACGCGCACATCCTGTCCACGCGCGCACATGGGCGCAAAGCGACGCGGCATAGGCGGGCAGCACCGGCCGCCGCGCATGGGCGCCATGGCGCAGGGGGATCTCCCGCGCATTTTCCAAAACGGCGCGCACGACATGCTTTCCGCAGCCGCCATCCGCCGTAAAAAATTTCACGCCGTTTCTCTCTCCAGGCAGATGACTTGCCGTCACCATCGCCGCGGCGTCGGCCCCAAAGCGCGCGTCGATGCAGGTCATAAACATGGAGGGCGTTGTGGAGAGCCCTGTCAAAAAAGGGACGCAACCGGCGCTTTCAAGCCCGTCGGCCAGCGCATCTGCAAAAGCCGGCCCAGTCAGCCTTGAGTCGTGCCCAACGGCGACCACCGGCCTGCCTTTTCCACTTTGAATGAGCTGCCGGCCAAACGCCTCTCCAATGCCGCAAATCGAAAAGGGCGTGAGAATCGCCCCTTCGCCCATGGCAACGCCTCTGATGTCGCTGCCGTTTTGAAGGCTTAAAAAATCC
>CABRXB010000234.1 GCA_902474785.1 uncultured Eubacteriales bacterium
TTTTTGTCGGGGTCGAGGTCGTCCATATGGTCGAGCACGGCGCTGCATTCGATGAGCAGCGTGCAGGTGGGGCCTGTGACCTCCCCGGCAGACGGCGGGGGAGCCGGTTGCGTTGGTTCCCCCTCCTGCGCGGGGTTTTCCGCCTCTTCAGCGGAATTGCTGCGATCCCCAGTCCCGTCTCCCCCATCGAAATCCGGGGGCGCAATGGCCCCGGCACTTGTCTGATCGGCGTCCTCCTCCTGCTGCACAGGCGGTTGCCGGTCGTCCACACCGTCCGGCTGCTGGTCTGCTTCTGATTGGCCCGAAACGTCCCCTTGCTGCGACAAGTCCGGCGCGTCAGAAGGGGGCGTTTGCCCCTTTACAACCTGCTGGTCGGGCGCGTCCTCTTTGCTGTCGCCCCCACAGGCGGGGACAACGGCCAAAAGCAGCGCCAAAAGAAGACACAGGACAACTGCTATTTTATCGCGCACAGACAATCCCTTCCCCGCCGTGTCTCGGCCTCTCATCTTCCCACGCCTCCTTTTGTCTCACTTCTTATCTTATGATGCGGCTTCCCACATCTCATAGATCGCCTGTGCCGCCTGCGCGCGCGTCTCATAGAGCGGGATGGGCGCGTTGGGGGCGGGCAGCTCGTCTTTGTCAATCAATCCGTGTGCTGCTGCCGCCTCAAGATAACCCTCGTACCACGCGCCCTGCGACGCTGCCGCTTCCAGACCCTTTGCGCGCGCCAGCGCGGTGTAGTACTGCGCTGCGGTGATGGGCTCGTCGGGACAAAAACGCCCGTCTCCCATGCCGCGCAGCACACCGGCGGCGGCCAGCGCCTCGAGCGCAGCTTTCTCGTCCAACTGCGCCACGTCATAGAAGGTGACAAACAGGTTTGCATCCCTCTCTCTGCAGGAAAGGGCGGTCAGCGCCATGAGCGCCTGTTCGGTGGCCATGGCGTCGGCTTCCCCCGTCGACGTGTGGGAGAAGGCGCCATCCTCCAGCCGATAACGCAGCATCGCGTCCAGCGCGCTGCCCCCTTCTTTGACAAAGCGCGCATCGTCAATGGGGATGTCCAGACAGCACAGCGCGATGACAACCTGCGCCGCGCTCTCACAGGTGGGTTCTCCATAGGTGGCAAAGCCGCCGTCGGCCTGTTGCAGCGTCGAAAGCCGGTTGACCGCGCGCTGCACCGCCTCCGCCGCGCTCTCATAGGGGGCGAGCGCCTGAAGCACGATGGCCGTCACATCGGGGTCGGCGGCTGCCGTTTTATCCTCGGTCAAGGCGAACCCGCCGTCATCCAACTGACCATCCAGCAGATACGCCACATATCTGCTGCGAAGGGCGGCATATTCGACCGCCTTGTAGTTGCCGCAGTCGAGCGCCAGCAGCGCATAGGCGGCGCCTGTGACACCCTGTTTTGTCACCTTGTCAAAGTCGGCAAGCGGCGCCGTGAGGTCAAACGCCCTCTCATCGTCCCCCTGGGAGACGGATGTCACCCTGGTCGGATCGAATCCCGCGGCAGTCAATGCCAGAACCGTCCTGCTGTACTCGGTGTATCTGTTGGAGGAGAGCACGCCCTGCGACGCGTAAAGCTGCTCCAAAAGACGCTCGTAAAACTGCTCGAGCAGCTTCTGCGGCGCGTCGCCGCTGCGCGCAAGGGCCAGCAGCGCAAGGTCGCTCACCGGCGCACCGTTGTCCTGCGCCGCCTTCAAAAGAGCCGCCGCCGCGTCAAGGCGGGCCTGCTTTGGCGCGATGGAGGGCGTTTCAAGCGTCTTGTTTTCCTCGCTCCAGCTCTTGGAGCCCTCGTCTTTTACATAGTCATGCGTATAATACCACACCAGCTCGTCATTGGCCTTCAGCCGATATTGCGTGGCCCCCTGCATGATGCCATAGATCTCGTTGACCTTGAACAGCCAGCCCGAACCCACGCCATAGTCGCGCTCTTTGACGCCCTCGATGGCGCTGACATAGCCGCTCTCCTCTGTAATGGAAAGCCCGCTTTTGCGCAATGCCTCAAGCGGCGTCATGCCGCTTGTGAGGACGAGTTTGGTGCGGGAGAGCATGGTGGTGTTGTTGGGGCCTGTCACGGTGATGTACACGAAGTCGTCGGTCTCGGCGCCGCCGCCTTCTCCACTGCCGCCGCCTTCTCCGCCGCCCTCTCCGCCAGTGCCTTCGGCCTTGGCGTTCAGGCGCATGGCGGTGTGGTACGAAACCCGGTGGATGGCCTCAGCCAAAGCGCGCGCCGCCTGTTTGGTGGCAAAGGCGTCCGGCTCGCCCGGCGCGTAGGAGGACTCAAACTTGCCCTCCCCCAGATAGCAGGTCAGCAGCTCCTTGAGGCAGTCGTCGGTGTTCTCCCCCGCTGCGACAAGGCCCGTGATGACAAGCGCCAGCGAGTTGGCGTCGCCAATGCCCTGCTCTATGCCCTCTGTTATCCACGCGATCAGCGCCGCGCGCGCCTGCTCCACGCCAACCGCATCCCCGTCCGAAAAGAGCGTCAGCGCAGCCAGCGCCAGCCCCGCGGTGTCATAGAGCGGAGTGCCTTCGTATGTGTAGCCGTCGCCATCCCGTTGTTGCAACAGCGTCGTCACGGCGTTTGCTCTGTCGTAGGCAAGCGGCATGTCCGCCGCATTGTTGTAGGCCTCCACAGCCAGAATGTTCAGGGCGTACGTGTAGGCATAGCCGGGGTCTACAATTTTTCCATCTGCAATCAATTGCTCTGCGGCGGTTTTGGCAGCGGCCTCATCCCCCGTCATCAGCGCGTAGTACACGGCGGCCGACGGTGCCGACGGCGCCTGAGACGGCAGCATGACCCCTGTCAAATCCACGCCGGCCGCATAGTCCCCCAGAGCGGCCGCCGCATAGAGGGCCGAGAGCTCCTCCCAGTCCGCCGCCCTGTCGTCGTAGGCTGAAA
>CABRXB010000235.1 GCA_902474785.1 uncultured Eubacteriales bacterium
GAGAAAGAAAATCGCCTGAAATCTCTTCCCCCGTTAGATAAAGAAACGAGATTATTTTAACAGAGTGGAGCACAAAAAGGAAGAGGGTTGACTTAAAAATATTTCCCGGAAAACTTTGACACGTCAAAACCGGAAAAAGCGAAAAGAAAAAAGGCTTTCACACATCGCAGCATGAGAGCCTTTTTTTGTAATAAAAGTGTACGAACGCCAGGCTGTGCGGCGGTTTGAAAAAGGGCGCGCAGTCTTGGCCGGACAAGAAAACCGCGGTGGGGGCGCACGTCAAAAGACGATGGGACTTTTGACGTTTGCCTTTTTGCAGCTTTTACTGCGAAAGCTTGGCAAAAAGAGCGCGCAGTCCCCCGGCCTGTGTCAAGAAAAGCGTCGCGGCCTTTTCAAAGGCTTTGCAGGCTTTCCTACCGCAGCTTGTATTCCTTTTTCTGCGCGCCCTTTGAAGCCGCCGTCATCAGTCCGGTGGCGAGCAGCGCCACAAAGAAGTAAAAGCTCCAAACGCCAAGGTAGCTGCCAAAGCGGTCAAACAGCGCGCCCGAGAGCGGCGAGGCGAAGGAGCCGCCCACGCCGGAGACCATGGTGCACACCGAGTAGATCGCCGCGAACTGCCGCGTGCCAAAATTTTCGCCGACCAGATAGGAGTAAGGTACGGTCAGGGTCGACCAGCCAAATCCAAAGCACAGGGCAAAGATCCACGGGACAACGGGCGAGACGCCCGCAAAGCGCAGCGCCGCCACCGAAACCACCATGCACAGCCCCGTGAGAACGCTGGAGCGCACCGCGCCAAGGCGGTCGAACACGCCGCCCAGACAGACTTTGGCCCCCGTCATCACGGTGAGCACCACGCTCATGACCGAGGCTGCCGTGGTGGTGGAATAGCCGATGTCGGTGAGAAAGGAGATCACATGGGTCGACATACCCATCCCCGCGACGGAGAGACACCAAAAACCGCCTGTGAGCATCCAAAACTCCGGTGTTTTGAGCGCCTGTTCCCGCAAAAGGCCGGTCTGGGCCGCGCGCTCCCCCTCCCCCTCCGCCACGCCAAGGGGGGTGAGCCCCATTTGAGAGGGGCGCACGCGGATGAGCCACACTGCGAGCAAGATCAAAACGGCCGCCAGCGCCGCCAGCACACGGTAGCCCACCCGCCAGCCGTAGGTGTCGAGCACCCGGGTGATGATGGGCAGCACCACGGCCGCCGTGAGCCCGGATCCCGCGAAGGCGAGGCCGGTGGCAAGGCCGCGCTTGTCGACAAACCAGTTGTTGACAAGCGTTGTCACCGAGATGCCGGCCAGCGTCGACGAGGCCGTTCCAAAGAGCGCCGCCAGCGCGTAAAAATGCCAGAGCTTTGTGGCAAAGGAATACCCCACAAAGACGCTGCAGCATACAACACAGCCCCACAGGATGAATTTGCGAATGGCCAGCGGATGGCGCTGATAGAGCTCGCCATACAGCACGATGGCGCCCATGCCCACAAAACCGCCGATGGTGGAATAGAGCGAAAACGCCCCGCGCGAGACGTCAAGCGTCTCACACACCGGCTTGATGAAGCCGCTCACACAGTTGGAAAACAAACCGGTCGAAGCGCCGATGAGCAGAGAGCAGCCCAGCACCACGACCCAGCCGTAAAAAAGCCGAGGTCTTTTTTTCACAGTGGTTTCTTGCACAGTCTGATTCATGAAACGCCGCCCTTCTTTTAGAATGGAGAAAAATCCCCTCTGTTTCGAGACAAAGGCCCCGGCCAAGCCGGAACCTGATTTTTTTCAGTATAGCAAAGAGGACAAGGAACAATCAAGCAAAGTTTGATTTTATACGCAAGAATACTTAAAAAAATAATAAAATCCTGGGATGCGGTTCTGGGAAAAGCGCAAAAAACAGAAAAAAAGGGATGAGGAGAAGCCCGGTTGCGCGTTGCATTGGCAATCGAAGGCAGCGGTTGCTCGCGCTGTTTTCGCTGGAAAGCCCCGGCGCCGGGCGACGCCGCGACCCGGCAAGGGCGCGGCGTTTTGCGTCGCGCGCCGGCGACAGGCGGGGGTCGGAGCCGTGAAAAAAGAACAAAAGGGCAAAGCCGTTTGGCCTTGCCCTTTTGCCTTTGCGCTTGCAAATCGGATCACGCGATGCTGCCGATTTTATTGTCGAATTTCTCGTACTCTTTTGTCTCCATGATGTGGATGATGCGCTCGACCATCTCATAGATGTCCTCATAGGAGGTGTAAAAGGCGATGGGCGCGAGACGGATGACGTTGGGGAAGCGGAAATCGGGCACGATGCCGTTTTGCTTGATGGCCTCGTTGATGCGGATGGCGTCGTCGTGTTCGAGCGCCACATGGCCGCCGCGCACAGCGTCCTCCCGGGGATTGCCCACGGAGAACCCATATTTGGTGAGCTTTTCATCGATGAGATACATCAGATAGGCGGTGAGGTTCAGCGACTTCTCGCGCACGGCCTGCACGCCTGCCTCCTCATAGAGGTCGAGGCTGCCAAAGAGCGGCGCCATGGCCAGCACGGGTTGCGTGCCGGTCTGCCAGCCCGAGGCGCGCTGCTCGTGCTCAAACTCGAGGCGCAGCTCAAACTTGGTGTCGCCGCGGTTGCCGTGCCAGCCCGAGAGCCCCGGCTCGCAGGCAAAGTGCCGCCGGTTGATGTAGAGCCCGGCCACCACGCCGGGGCCGCCGTTCATGTACTTGTAGTTGCACCACACGGCAAAGTCGGGGTCGATCTTTTTGAAGTCGTGGGGCACCGAGCCGATGGAGTGGCACAGGTCAAAGCCGATGACAATGCCGCGCTCTTTTGCCGCCGCCGCGATCTTCTCCATGTCGACAAGCTGCGCACTGCGGTAGAGCACGCTGGGCAGTAGCGCGAGGCAGACGTCGTCGGTGAAAGCGGCGA
>CABRXB010000236.1 GCA_902474785.1 uncultured Eubacteriales bacterium
AAAGCAAGCCCTGCCCGGCGCATGCCGTATAAGAGTAGATCAAAGCCGGGCCCATACTGCGCGGCAGACGCACCCGGGATATGCCAAGGCAAGCCCTGCCCGGTGCATACCGGAAAAGCAAATCCAAGCCGGCCCTCATGCTGCATGGCAGACGCACATCGGGATATGCCAAAGCAAGCCCTGCCCGGCGCATGCCGTATAAGAGTAGATCAAAGCCGGGCCTCATACTGCGCGGCACGCCGGGATTTGCCAGGGCAAGTCGCCCGGGGCAAGCCGTGCAAGAGCAGATTCAAGCCGGCCTCATGCTGCGCGGCAGACGCACATCGGGATTTGCCAGGGCAAGTCGCCCGGCACATGCCGTGCAAAAGAAGATCAAAGCCGGGCCTCGTGCTGCACAGCAGACGCGCACCGGAATCTGCCAGGGCAAGCCATCGCCCGGCGCATACCGGAAAAGCAGATCCAAGCCGGGCCTCATGCTGCACGGCAGACGCACATCGGGATTTGCCAGGGCAAGCCCTGCCCGGCGCATGCCGTGCAAAGATCGCTTGGCTGCTCGCGTCCCTTCGATGGACACACCGAGACATTTCCTCTATTGTATCGTTTTTGCAGTGGCGTTGCAAGGGATTTTAAGCGGGACACCGGGGAAAAAGGCGACGCCAAACGCAAGAGATCCAGCACGGGCGTGCGCAGTCGCTGTCATCCGCCGGCCGCAGTCGCTGTCAGGCCCCCTGCAAGGCGCAGCGCCCACGAACAGGGGGTCGCCGCGGGGTCCCCATACGTCTTGTGCGCGCCGTGCTCCAGGGCCCCTTGCTACTGACGCAGCCGCCGCCAACACGGAGATTTTGCTTGTGGACAAGCAAACAGAGACATCGCAACAGCGTTGTGAGCGTTTTAGGCCAGACGTTTGGCCGCGACTGACCGGCACAGGCGGTCGCCGCCCCTAAGAGAGCGGCAGATATCCAGTTTGCTCGATGATCTCCTGTCCGGTGTCCGACAAAAACCAGTCGAGGAGAATCGGAATGTTGGGGTTATCGTTTGCGGCGTTATACACGGCGTAAAAGGGGCTGACCAGCGGGTAGCCGCCGCCTGAAACGCCCGCCTTGTCGGGGTAAACCCCGTCGATTGCCAGCATCTTGACGCCGCCCTTGTCCACAACGTCCTCCACATAGTAGCGAAAGGAAAAACCGATCGCGCTGCCGGCAACCCCAAGCGGGTTCTTTTTGGCGGGCGTGTCCCCCATGAAAGAGAGAAAGGCGGTCTGGCTGCCGCTCCCTGCGTTTCTTTGAAGCGGCAAAATGGGCAGACGCTCGCCGCCCAACTGAGACCAGTGGGAATAGGCGCCGCTGTAGATGCCGCGGATCTGCTGAACCGTCAGATTGTCGACCGGGTTTTTGGCGTTGACGAGAAACACAAAAGCCTCGCAGCCGATGGGGACAAGCGCGAGCTCCACGCCGCAGTCGGCGGCGTATTGCAGTTGCTCGGCCGAAGGCGGCGCGCACACGATGATGTCGGCCGTTCCATCCACAACGGCTTGATACGCCGCTCTGGTGTTTCTCATTTGCAGGCGGCTGTCCGCCGTAAAGTCGGTTCCGTCAAAGGAGACGGCCTCTTTGGGGTAGACGGCGTTCACAAAGGCCGAGCAGACGGGGTAGAGCGCCGCGGCCGAATCGATCACCGGGAGCTCTCCCGTCAGCGGCAGCGTGGCCTGCCGTTTGACGATCTCAGAATCCTCGACAAAGGGCAGATACCGATCGAGCTCAATGGATTTTGCCTGCATCCCTTCGCTGGAATCGGGCAGACAGCGCCTGGTGAACAACACAAAGACGCTGGCGTTGAAGGCGACAAAGAAAGCCACAGCCAGCGCAAGACAGGCCGTCTGTTTCGTCTTTTGTTTCATGGCTTACCTCCCATTCGCAATGAACGAGAGAATCGAGCAGTTGGCGTAAAGATAGATGAGATAGATCAGGTGTGCAAGGGTCACGGCGCAGCCAAGCGCGACGGCGGCGATCAGTCGCTTTGAAAATGCCTGTTGATCCATGAAAAAACCTCCTTACATTCCGTTGAACGATGCCCCAGGGCTTTCATAAAACGACGTTAAGAACATGCCTTTTCAAAACTGCATGGAGAAAAAGCCCGCCTGCAAAAAAATGCTTCAAGGCGGGACGGGCACGACAGGCGGAGGCAGACGTTTGCGAGGCAATGCACAAAGGGTGTTTCGTCGGACGTCCTGCCGATGCAAACGGCCGACGCGCGGCGCCAGAGGGCGACGCCGCGGGCCTAAAGGCTTTGCCGACCTCACATGTGGGAAATTGTGCCAAGCATGAAGAGATACATGGCAATGGCCAGGCAAATCAAAAACACAAGAATTCCCAGGATAATAAGCAGTGTTTTGCGGGAGGCGCGCTTTTTCTCATCCTCTATTGGTATGTTTTTGTAGGCGTGAAGCTCAGAAAGAAAGCAGATGACGCAGGAAATCGGCCCCGCAATGACAACAACAATCATTAGGAAAGCCAGCATGAAAACCCCTCCTTTTCCCCGCATCGGCGGGGCGGTTGTCGATCGTGGCGTCAAAGGGAAAGCGCAAAGGTTAATAGATCTGTGCAGTCGCCGCAGGGCAGGCGGCGGCGTGGTCAGGGCGTGCGTCTGTCCCCGCGGGCCTTGGAATGAAGTAGCTGCGAGCGCAAAAACCCCCGGGAAAGGTCGGCGCAAAGCCGAAGGGCCTTTCAGCGCCATGCCCTGTGCATTCGAGGCAGGGCTTGCAGCCGGCTTGGCCAGGCCGCCCGCCTGTGTCACGTTTGCTCAAGGCATGGCTTCTGAAGGCGCGTTTGCCCGGCGGGTTTTGCCTGGGGCTGACCCGAGAAACGCCACAAAAGATCTTGACAAA
>CABRXB010000237.1 GCA_902474785.1 uncultured Eubacteriales bacterium
TACTCCTGCGGCGTCTGGCGCGCCTGTTTGCCGCCGCAGACGGGGCACACCTCGTCCATCGCCGCGCCGCATTCCACACAGCAGTGCAGCACATGTGACTGATAGCTTGGCAAATCCTCAAGCAGCGTGTCGCCCACCCAGCGAACGCGGCCGATCTCGCCCTTTTCATCTCGATAATAGGCCGTCAGCATGGTCACAAGCTCCTCCTGCGCCTCCTTCGCGCCGCGCGCCTGGGGCGACTCCTCCCCCTCGGCCTCCACGTCCACGCCAAACAGCCGTTTGATGCGCTGTTTGGTCTGCGGCTGCTCCAGGATGACATAGTCCATGTCTTCAATGCTGGTCACGCCGGGTTGCGGCAGCAGTTGGCGCGGGTGGCACAGCGTGACGCTGAGTTCGCCGTCGCCGTGTCCGTCGCAGTTCCATTCCACATGGAAAAAATCTCCCCCCTGAATCGGGGTTGTGCGCTCGTCGAGGTCGTTGAGCTGCTCAAAGGGCAGCCGGTCGAGCTCGGCGCGCAGCGCATCCTCGATGAGCAACGCGAGTGCCTCGTCCTCCCTGCGCCGCGCCGTCACCTTGGGCTGGGGAATGGACGAATCCACCAGGCTTTCGATGCATTCTGACACGATGTTTCGCACCACGGTGGCCGGCGCGCCAGACGAGCCGCTTTGCAGCTCTCCGCTCTGTGAAACGCGGTCGATGTCGCGGCTGCCCAGATAGATCGCCTCGCGCTCGTCCATGAGGGCACGCTCTGCGGCCATCTCCTTGCGTGCAAGCTCCGCCCTCTCCTGCCACTTCGTGAGCAGCTCTGCCTTGCGCTCGCTCTCGCGCGACGACGCCTTGTCAGACGTCTTCTCGGCGTTTGTCCGCTCCTTTTTCACAGGCGTCTGCCTGTCCTCTTTTTTCTTGTGCGGCACCTCTTTGTTCCTCCTTCTTTGTGTCTTGCAAGTCTGTCGCCGGTTGAGCTTGCCTGTGGCTTTATATGCCTGCCGGCAACCCCTGTCAAATGCTCTCTTTCAGTTGAGCGCACCATCTGGCGCGCGTTTTCGGCGTCCGCCGGCCCCGGGCCATCACGGGTGCCAAAACCCACTTCCCCTTTGCAGATATGGCCTGCGTCAATCCCAGCTGACTTCCCGGCACTTCCCAAATTATCTCCATAAGCCGTCATGCCGTCAAAAAGGGTCGCCATATTTGGAGATCAAATAGGCCCTGCCCCGCTCGTCGGCGTTGTGATAGTCCTCCCACAGATCGGCGGGCCAGACGGCGCGCTTTTGCCGCGGCGTTTTCGCCGACACCGTCCAATACACACAAAACCCGCGCAGCGCGTCGGGGGCGTGGGTCAGCTCGTGCGGTTGGGTGGCCACATCGCTGGGACGCGCAGCGTCGTATTGCAGGGCTGGCAGCGTGCGAATGAGATTGACGCACTGGGGAAAAATCTGAAGCCGCGCCGTATCGCCCCCCTGTTCGTCGCGGATGGGCCGCAGCCACTCCTTGACCGCCATCCATCCCGCCACCCTGTCGTTTGAAGTCTTGGTCAGATAAAGCCCCTGCTCGGCAAAAAGGTCTGCCACGCTCTTTCCACTCTCCTGGCGGCGATTCCACAGATCGGGCGGGGCCAAAATCAAGTCTGCCTTTTCCCTTGCGTGCGACAAAATGGTCTCGGCCGCCTGCGAAATGATGAGATCCTTTTCGTAGAGCTCACGAAACACAAAGCCGCGCCCTTTTTCGTCCACGGCAATCCAGTAACAGGCCAGCATGTCGAGCCCATAGTCGAGCGTGACGTAGATCTTCCAGTGCGCGGGGATGTCAAAGGGCTGCGCAACATGCAGCTGCCTTGAAAACTCGCGGAAATACTGCCCTGAAAACACGTTCCAGTCCCCGTCAAGCCAAGCCCTGCGCAGATCCTGCGGCAGATTTTCAAGCATGGAAATGTAGCTTTTGTCATTTGCGAGCAGCGCCTCGTTGTCGTAGACCTTGGCCGGAATAAAGCTGTAGTCCTCCTGCCGCTCGGCGCCCTGATACTGGCGGTCGATGAACAGTCGTTTGACCCAGTCGTGTCCCACGCCGCCGGGGTTGCAGGTGAGATACATGCGCCGGGGCACAGCCGCCACACCGCGCAGACAGGCCGTGAGCGTGGAAAACTGGTATTGCGTGAACTGCGTGGCCTCGTCGATGAAGATGACGTCATACTCCTGCCCCTGGTATTGCAGCACGTCGCTCTCTGCGTCACAGTAGCCAAAGCGCAGCCTGCTGCCGTTTCCAAAGGTGAAGGCTTTTTCCGTCTCCTTGTAGGAGGCGATGCCCTTCAATTCTGCGAGCAGCGGCAAAATGTGATTTTCCCGCAGCTCGGGGTAGGTGCGGCGCAGCAGCAGCAGGCGAATGCCCGGGTGCGCAGCGGCCAGCAGCACCGCCTTCTTGCGAACCGCCCAGCTTTTACCGCCGCCGCGCGCCCCGCCATAGGCCACAAAGCGGGTGGTCGCCAGAAAAAACTCCCGCTGTCTTTTGCTGGGCCGTCCGAGCGACCAGCATACCCCGCTGCTACCTGGCGTACTCATGCAGCGCCTCCTCGAGCACAAAGGTCACACTCTTTGGCTCCTCGGGCGGGGCCTGCTTGCCGTAGACCCTGTTTAAAATGTCCTTTGCGCAATCCAGCCGAAGCGAGATCGAGAGCTCCTCGTTGTCGATGGCCTGCGCCAAAAGCCGCGCCGCCGAAGGCGTCGCCTGTCTCAAAATGTCGCGAAGCTGCGCCTCGAGCTGCTCGGGCGAGCGGCGGGCCGCGCGGCGGCCAACCTTCGTTTCCTTTGTCGCCTTCAACGCGTCAGCATGCGTCGGACTTTCTTCTCCCATCTGCTCAGGCTGCGTCTGTGAAACATCTGCGTTTTT
>CABRXB010000238.1 GCA_902474785.1 uncultured Eubacteriales bacterium
CTACATGCTGCAACACGACCATCTGTTTGAATGGCGCACCATCGAGCAAAACGTCCTGCTCGGATTGGAGCTGCGCCACGAGCTCAACGAGGCCACGCGCGCACGCGCCGTGCGGCTTCTTGAGACCTATGGGCTGGGCGAATTTCGCCAGGCCACGCCGCGCCGCCTCTCGGGGGGTATGCGGCAGCGCGCCGCCCTCATCCGCACGCTGGTGCCGGCCCCGGCGCTGCTGCTGCTCGACGAGGCCTTCTCCGCGCTCGACTATCAGACCCGTTTGAGCGTGACGTCCGACATCTATGGCATTTTGCGCGAGGAGGGCGCAACCGCCATTTTGGTCACCCACGACATCAGCGAGGCGGTGGCGCTGTCCGACCGCGTCGTGGTACTCAGCGCGCGCCCGGCCGTGGTCAAGGCCATCCATCGCATTGAGATGGAGGGCCTCACTCCGGATCAACGGCGCGACGACCCGAGGTTTCGGGAATACTTCAACACCATCTGGAAGGAGCTTGATCTGGTATGAGCGGGCAATCTCCCCTCTCTCCCGAGCGCGCAAACTATTTGCAGCAGGTGCATCGGGAGCACCGCCTGGTGCGCGGCAGCCGGGCGGCTATTGTCATCGTCTTTTTTGCCCTTTGGGAGATCGCGGCCTATGTGGGCGCCATCGACCCCTTTATCATGAGCAGTCCCAGCCGCATTTTGGCCACCACAACGAGGCTGCTGGCCGACGGGAACCTTTTGCATCACATCGGCATAACGTGTATGGAAACGGTGGCGGGTTTTTTACTTGGCACGGTGCTGGGCACCGCCATCGCCATGCTGCTCTGGTGGATGCCGCGGCTTGCAAAGATCACCGAACCCATTTTGGTCATTTTGAACAGCCTGCCCAAAATTGCGCTTGGCCCCGTCTTCATCGTCTGGATGGGCCCTGGCGTGGGCGCCATCATCGTCATGGGGCTGGCCATCAGCCTCATCACAACGGTGCTCGAGGTGCACCATGGCTTCGCCTACACCGACCCCGATAAGATCAAGCTGGTGGAGAGCTTTGGCGGCAGCCGTGCGCAGGTGCTGCAAAAAGTGGTGCTTCCCGCCAATTTGCCCACCATCGTCAACGCCCTGAAGGTCAACGTGGGCCTGTCGTGGGTGGGCGTCATTGTCGGCGAGTATCTTGTGAGCAAGGCTGGCCTTGGCTACCTCATCGTCTATGGCGGGCAGGTGTTCCGTCTTGACATGGTGATGGCCTCGGTGCTGATTTTGGGCGTGCTGGCGGCGCTCATGTACCTGTGTGTGGTTTGGCTTGAAAAGCGCATTGCGGCGGCCATGATTGCGGCATAAACACGCTTTGGAGGGATGCTTATGAGAAAATTTGCCAAACGGTGTCTTGCGTTGCTGGCGGCCATGGTGATGCTCTTTGCCCTGGCGGGCTGCAACACAAAGGAGCAGCCGCAGGATCTTGTCACAATCGAGCTCAACGAAGTGACCCATTCGGTGTTCTATGCCCCGCAGTATGCGGCCATGGAGCTCGGCTTCTTTGAAGAGGAGGGCCTGCGCGTGGAGCTGACCAACGGCGGCGGCGCCGACATCGGGCTTGCCGGCCCCGAGGCCTCGATCTACGTCTATGGCGAGGGCAGGGAAGATCACTGCGTGGTCTTTGCCCAGCTCACCAAGAGAGACGGCGCCTTTTTGGTGAGCCGCGAGCCGGACCCCGACTTCGACTGGAAGGATCTTGCGGGGAGCTATGTGATCGGCGGGCGCGCCGGCGGCGTGCCGCTCATGACCTTTGAATCCCTGTTTCGCCAAAAGGGGCTGACGCCAAACGTCGATTTGACGGTGGATTCCTCGGTTCAGTTCAACATGATGGCCGGCGCCTTCACCGGCGGGACCGGCGACTACGTTGCGCTGTTTGAGCCCACCGCCTCGCTGCTCGAGCGCGAGGGCAAGGGGTATATCCTGGCCTCCATCGGCGAGCAGGCGGGCGAGGTTCCCTATACCGCCTATTTTGCTTCGAAGAGCTACATCGAGCAAAACCCCGACATCATCGAGAGCTTCACAAGGGCGGTCTACAAGGGCCAGCAGTGGGTCAAGGAGCACAGCGCCGAGGAGATCGCGCAGGCCATCGAGCCCTACTTCCCCGACACCGACCTTGAACTGCTCACAGCGGTCACCCAGCGCCACAAGGACATCGACGCCTGGAACGACACGCCCATCATGAAGCAGAGCTCCTTTGACAAGTTGCAGGAGATCATGGAGCAGGCCGGGGAACTCAGCGCGCGCGTGCCCTTCGACGAGGTGGTCGACAACTCCTTTGGGGAAAAGGTCACAAAGGAGTAGCAGTCCGGCCTGGTTTGTGCAATGCCGCCAAGCAACCATGGAACTTGAGAAAAAGGGCCCGGGAGATGTTCTCCCGGGCCCTTTGAATGGGATAAATGTATGGGGCAAGGCTTGCGATAAACTCCTTGAGGGCCGACCGGTGGAGCAGAGCTGCCGCGCGGCCGGCTTGCCGTCATGGGGAGGGCAACGGGGTTTGCAACAGGCCACAAAACGCGCGGCCCCCGCTGTCGCGCATGAGATAGATGTGGCCAGCCCCGGCGGAAAAAGGCTGCTGACTCGACGTCTTCGCCTTGTCCTTGAAATCATCGGTTCCAAAAAAGAGCGGAACGGCGGGGCGACCGCAGCGCAAGCCTGCGTCGGAGAGGAAAGCAGCGTTTGCAACTTGAGCTGGGGTGTGCATTGCACAGGGTGTGTCGCGATGACCTGGCCCGGTCTGGTCGTTTTCCTCTTAGGGAGTGCAGCGGCCCGGGCTTTTGAGCTGTCCTGCTGTTTCATCTGGCGGGGAAGCAGCACGGCGCGGCCTTTAAGGGGAGAG
>CABRXB010000239.1 GCA_902474785.1 uncultured Eubacteriales bacterium
TGTCGAGCACAAACACCGTCACACCGCCGCAGGGCATCTGGACGGGGATGGCGGGGATGACGCCCTCCGTGGGCATGGAGTGTGCCACGGCGGGGGGCAGCACGGTTTCCATTCGCTTGCCGGCGCGCTCTTTGAGAATTTCCAGGGCGCCTTCGAGTTTATCGGCCTCCACGCCCATCATGATGGTCATGCTGCGCTTTTTCAAGAAGCCGCCACTGGAGTGAAGCAGCGTTGCATAATAGCCTTTTTGATTGAGTTGATAGACGACTTCGTGGTAGTCGTCTCCCTGCAAGACGGCAAGAATCAGTTTGTAGTTTGTTTTTTCTTGCATGATAATCCCTCGCTTCCTGTCATTGTTTCAAAGGATTTTCCTGGGATACAAAGGGGGCGGCTGCGCACGCCTTTTTGTTGGGAATACGCGCAGGCAATGAGCCCTTGCTCTGTGAAAAACCCGGCGGAAAACAGACAGCCTGCAACGGTTGCGTTTGCACCTTGAAAGGCTTGTTTTTCCAACATCAGTATAACACATGCGGCATAAAAACGGTGTAAAAAAGACAGAAAGCACATGTAAAATTTCAATAGGTTTTTTTGGAAGGATGTTGTAACAAAAAAAGATCGTTGCCGGGTTGGGGCGTCGTGTCGCCGGCAAGATTGAAAGGAGAAAAAGCTTTTGCGAAAAAAGCCATGGGTGAGGTTTTGTCGTTTTTAAAAAGACTGGCATTTGCACATGGAAGGGTCGCCGCAGCGGGGGATGCCGCCAAATAGGTCGCGGCTTAAGGCTGCCTTTTAAATGCATCCAAACCCATTGTGAGGTGATAGATCGACGGGCAGCGCCTTTGGATCGGGGATTTTTCAAAAAGATTTCAAAGGGCTGCAAAAGACGCCGCCGAAATGAGAAGGGCGACAAAAAGGCCGCCAAACACGGTCGGCGGCCAAGGGTAAAAAATCACAAAGCTATCCGCGAGCCCCTTTTTGCAAAGGCGAACCATTTTGCATGCGGGTCGCCTGGGTTTTTTGAAATGATACCTCTTGCTGAAAAGCGGGTCTTGCCTGCCGCGACTATTCTGACTTTGCTGTGCGGCACGGCGTGCCTTTTGGGTTGGAAAAAGGACGCGGGCGCTCGAGGCGTCTTTTATTGTCCGGTCTGCCCGGGGAAGAGTAGGTCGTTTAAGTTGCCAAAGGCATAGCCCATCTCCTCATATTTTGTCAACAGCTCGTCGAGGATGGCGGCGTTGGTGGAGGAGGTGGAGTGCAGCAGCACGATGGCGCCGTTGTGGATGCGGGGCAGCAGTTTGTCAAAGGCCTGCTGTCGGGTGGGCTGGTTGTCGGTGTACCAGTCGACGTAGGCAAGGCTCCAGAACACGGTTTTGTAGCCGAGCGCCTGTGCCATTTCAAGGTTGCTCTGGCTGAACTTGCCCTGTGGCGGCCGGTAGATTTTCTTCATCTGTTGACCCGTCACCTGTTCATAGAGCGCTTCAAGGTCGGTGAGCTCTTTTTCAAAAGAGGCTTTGTCTGCAATGCGGCTCATGTCGGGGTGGGTGTTGGTGTGGTTTCCCACCGTGTGGCCTTCATCCACCATGCGGCGCACGAGATCGGGCTGGGTGGTGAGATAGTTGCCCACCAAAAAGAAGGTCGCCGGGGCGTTGTGCGCCTTGAGCGCGTCCAAAATGGCGGGCGTGTTGCCGTTTTCAAAGCCGGCGTCGAAGGTCAGATAGATGACGGGCTGGCCCGTGTCGCCCACATACCAGGCGTCGTAGGTGGAGAGAAAATCGGCCGATGCGTTGCCAACGGGAGGCGCTCCCTCCTGTTGAAAGGAAAGCCCCCAGTTGTCGACGGCAGCCGAAGTCGCCGCACTGCGATGTTGATAGGTCAGCGTGGCGAGCACGCCGCACAGACAAAAGAGCGCGCAACAGAGTATCAGCGCCTTGCGGCGGCGAATGGTGAAGGAAAAACGCATAAACAACCCCCCTTGCCACACCGATATGCGCAAGAGGGGGCGTTTATGCGCGCATGGCGCTTGCCAGCATGAGCTTGATTCGATTTTCCTGGTTGATGCGCGTGGCGCTGGCGTCATAGTCGATGGCGACAATGTTGAGACTGGGGATGCGCTGCTTGATGGGCTGCATCATCCCCTTGCCGCAGATGTGGTTGGGCAGGCAGCCAAAGGGCTGCGCACACACGATGTTGCGCACGCCGGACTCTGCAAGCTCGACCATCTCGGCGGCGAGCAGCCAGCCCTCTCCCATCTTGGCGCCAAGGCCGATGATGCCGCTTGCCAGGGTGCGCACATGGGCGAAGGAGGTGGGGGGCGTGAAGTCGCTCTCCTTTTGAATGAGGTCGATGAGCTCTTTTTGTCGTGCGCTCAAAAAGGAGACGGCAATGGCGTTGCGGCAGCTTCTGAAAGGCTTTGTGCCATAGAGCCGGCGGTCGACCACATCGTTGTAGGTGCTGTACAAAAAGAAGTCGAGCAGGCCGGGCACGGCGACCTCGGCCCCTTCCTTGAGCAGGAAATCTTCAAGGTGGTTGTTGCCAAGCGGGGAGTATTTGACAAAAATCTCCCCCACAATGCCGACGCGCGGCTTGTCGCGCCTGTGCCGGGGGATGGCCGAAAAATCGTGGAGGATGGCGCGGCAGGTCTCTCTGACACGGCTCAGGCGGGGAAAGGCGCCTTTTGCAAGCTCGGTGGAAAGGCGCGTTGTCCACCCGTCAACGGTGTACTGCGTGTCGCCGCTGTGCAGCTCATAGGGCATACACTGGCGGGAGAGCAGGCAAAGAAGGTCGGCATAGAGCACGGCGAAGAGCATGCGGTAGAGCATGGGGAGCGATGGGGCGAAGCCGGGGTGACGCTCG
>CABRXB010000240.1 GCA_902474785.1 uncultured Eubacteriales bacterium
AGACTCAAAATCCCTTCAATCACCGTTTGATTTTCTCTATGAAAACACTGTTTGAGGCTCCATTGAGCACGCTGCCGCCCGGTTCCGCTTCAAACCAGTGTTCGATCGCGCAACGCCGCGGCACATGGGGCTCTCCACATAGGCGACGGCGGGGTCAAAATGTCCGCGATTCCCGATCTCTTTTTTGCAGCCACAGGTCAAAGAGTTGAAGATGACCTCTTTGCCGTAGCATGGCCTGTCCTTTTTTTGGTACGATAAGAGAGCCTTTCCTGGAAGACGAAATCTCGCGCCCAAGTCGTGAATCTCTTTGTTGCGCCAGGTCCCCAAGAATGCCATGCAACCAACCTTATAAACGGGTTTCTGGGCCTCCTCTGCAGGGCAGACCTTAACAAAGGCGCTTGTCTTGCCGTCTTTTTCACTCGCAAAAAGCGGAGACTGACTGCGGTCAGCTTATATGGATCAAAGGCATGGGCAAAACGCCCTTAGATTGAAAAAAGCCGAAAAGATACCCGTGATCCGCATATAAGGTAAGGCGTCTTTCAGGCAGATCGGCCGGCAATGTCGAAAAAAGCTCTACCGTACCTTTTCTATGACGTAAGATTGCAAACTCCTTTGGCATCCGTTTTTTTCATAGAATGCCTCGGCCCCCGGCTGCGCACCGAAATACAGCATGGTTGGGGTGTGCTCTTTTGCAAGCTGCAGAAGTGCGCTGCCGACGCCCTGCTTTTGATATTCGGGGAGAACGAGCAGCTCTGTGATTGTGCCAAAATAATAGCCGTCTGAGAGAATCCGCAGACAACCCACGAGCAGGTTGCCGTCATACGCGGTGATATTCAACGTCTTAGAGAGAGCCGCCTGTGTTTTATCCCAATCATACTCCCCCGGCCATATCCTGTTGACAAATGGGAGAAAGGTGGAGACTGGAAGTTCCCAGTCATTTACCCGATAGTCCATGTTTTTCGCCTCTTTCCTTTTTTCTTCTTTCCCGCCTGAATGCCATGTGTTTGTCTGGCAGACGCCGTGTGATTTTGCAAAGGCCGGCCGCCTGTATTCAGCGAAACTATGGTTGAACGCCCAGGTTTGTCGCTATCCCAGTCCACTGTATTTTAGAATCGCTTTTATTTTAATATCCGCTTTTTTAGCTGTCAAGCAGCTTGTCTGCCCGCCTGTCCATCGCTGCGCGGCAATCCGGACGATGTTTGATCCTTGAGCGCCATGGGCAAAAAAGACAAAACGGAACCCGTGTCCGGGTTCCGTTTTATTGTTTGAAGATTCTTCGTGCAAGCAGGTAGCAGCCGATCATGGCAAGTGAAAAGTTGTAGTGGGTCACATAGAGCAAAAACAGTCCCGCCGTTAAGATGGCGGCCGAGGCGACGCCGCTGACAACTTGGAGAACCGCCTCCCCGCGCTGCAGGCCCATGGCGGGGAGCAGCAGCGAAGAGAGCATGCGCCCTCCATCGAGCCCCGTCACCGGCATGAGGTTGAGCGCCGCGAGCGCCAGATTGCACACCGTGAAGAAAAGCGCGCCGTCAAACCCGCCGACAAGGGCGACAATCGCCACCGTGCACAACGCGGCCAAAACGTTTGCAAGCGGCCCTGCCGCCGCCACGCAGAGCTCGTCCCGATAGGGGAGATAGGCGAGCTTTGGCGCCTTGATTTCGATGCCAAAAGGGTGAAGGCGCACATCCTCGATGGCAACGCCATAGTTTCGCAGCGCCGCCAGATGGCCAAGCTCGTGCAGCATGGCGCTGAGCACGACAAGCGGGGCATAGATCGAGCTGTCAATAAAAAAGAAGAGCGCAATGAGAACAATCAGCCATGGGCTGATCCAAATGGGACCCCATCTCATGAGACCACGCCAAGCTGAACGGCTGGATCGAGGAAAATCCCGCTCAGACGCAGCTCCAGGTGAAGATGGTTCCCTGTGGACGCGCCTGTGGAACCCACCGTGGCGAGCTTGGTCGACGGCTTGACGCGGTCGCCCTCTTTGACTAAAATGCTTTTGCAATGAGCGTATTTGGACGTGAAGTCGCCTGCGTGCTGCACCACGACAAAATTGCCATAGGCCGCGTTGAAGCCGACCTCGATCACAGTTCCCGAGGCCACAGCGCGAATGGCGGTGCCGGCCGGGGCCGCGATGTCAAGCCCATGATGAAAGGATTGATCCCCGCTCATGGGGTCGCCCCTTGCGCCAAAAGGCGACGTCACCGTGCCTGTGAGCGGCAGGCTCAGTGTAAAGGGCAGCGCCTGATACTCGAGGGTGCAGTTTTGCGGTATTTCGTCGGCCATCTCCTGTGAGGGCTCTTCGGGAGCCGCCTCCTGCTGTCCTGCCATGGCCTTGACAAAGCGAAAGACCGAGAGAGGCTGATCAGGAGTGGAGACGGCGGCGCTGTTCACGCCGCCGTCGGTTGCATCGGACACATCGGGGAGCGAGTCAAAGGCAGCGGCGTCAAAACCGCTTTCCTGCGTGTCGTCTAAAGGCTCCTCATTGGGGGAGATCATGGGCTCCACCGGCTCCAAAGTGAAATGATAGGTACTGGTCGGCGTGTCGTCCTTGAGGTCTTTTCCGGTGTTGAAAACCTGCACGGCGCCTTCGTCCGAGAAGAGATTGCCGATCACGGGAACGCTCTCCATCATAGAGGTCAGCGCGGCGTTGACTTCCTCGAGATTCGCGGTTTTTTCTATGGTGCTTATCATGCCGTCGCGGATGCCCCCGCCCACGATGGAGACCAGAACCGCAATGGCCACAATGACGGCGGAGCTTGAGAGCTGCAAGAAGAGTCTGCGGTCGACGTCGTCCGCCATGTTGCGCGCCGGGCGTCGCCGCGCAGGTCGGGCCA
>CABRXB010000241.1 GCA_902474785.1 uncultured Eubacteriales bacterium
CCATCCATTTCCTTCGTTTTTTACAAGATTACGCCTCAAGCTGGTTGAGGCAGCCGATGAAGACGGGCTGGTTTGTGTTGCAATCCACGATCAGGTAGACGAAGGGGCGATCAAGCGTCACGGTCTTGACCAGGGCGGGGACAAGGGAGGTGGCCTTGACAATCTCCACCACGGTGGCGGCGCCGGCCTGCGTGCCCTTTTCGTCCACTTTGATGCTGGTCTTGTGCAGCACGCGGCTGACGCACAGCGTTTCATCGGGATAGGAGCCAAGGCCGGTGAGATCGCAAAGGCGTCCGCTGAAGAGGTCGACCATGCCCATGTCAAGCAGACTCTCGCCCAGCTCGGTTCCGAATTTGCTCTCAAACTTGGGCAAGGCGGCATAGACGGTGGCGCTTTGCGCGCCATTTAAGGTTTCAAGCAGTTTTTCGCCCGTGAGAGAGCGGATGTAGTCGTCAATCGCGACGTCTTCCCTTGGAAGCAGGGCGGCAAAGGCATAGTTTCCGCCGGCATAGGGTTTGACAAAGCCGGTGGCCTGCCCATCGTCGAGATAGAGCTGTTCGGTGCTGTGCAGCATGGTGGCATTTTGTTTTGTGCCGTCTGCACAGGTGAAGTCGCCCTCCTTCACCTGCTGCGCAGAATAGGCCTCTTGCCACTCCCCGTCAAACGAGAGGGCGTTGACCAGATACAGCAGGGCGTCCTGCGGGATGTGGTCGAGAATGGTGGGGATGCGGTTTTTCGTGTGGAGGGATACCCAGTTGTTGATGTCGTCGAGCGTGGCGCCGTCGAAGGCGGCGCGGTAGACGTCGGCGTCATAGTAGTCGGCGGCGCGCTGAAGAAAGTCGGGCACGACAGAAAACTTTGGATCGTCCTTGATCCAGATGGAGCTTGCAAGGAGCAGCGGGCTGTCCTCCTGTGTGAGCGGTGCAAGCGTTGCGCCCATATAGGCGTTGAGGGTGTCGAGCGGCAGACCGATGACCTGCTCCATCTGGGCCAAGGTGTTGCCCTTGGCGCCGTTTGCAGTCATGCCCAGCGCCGACACAGCGGAGAGCGGCGAAATGAGAACATTGCCCTCTTTCGCCGCGCTGTGCTGAAACAGAGAGATCGAAAACTGAGCGAGAGCGTCTTGTTGTTCCTGTGTGAGAGAGGCGGTGTGCTCGACAGAGCGGGCGGTGACGCCCTCCATCAGATTTTGTGCCTGTATGGTGACGGGGGCGGATGCCGGGGGCGTGAGCAGCGTGGAGGCGGCCAGCAGCAGTTCAAAACCCATTTTCAAAAGTTTACCCAACATGAGGTTGGCTCCTTTCTTATTATTCCTGTAAGATCAAGCGCGACTGGAAGGGATTGTAAACCATTAGACGCAGCGCGCCTGTAAAGGTTCCAAGGGGCGGGGGAATGGGAAAGGGCGGCAGGGCGAGAGAGAACAGAAATTTGTGCGTGCGCAGGGCGACAGCTTGCAGCAGCAGAGGATACGTCGAAGGGCTGCGGGAGGTCTTGGGGCAACCTGAAATCCAGACGCAGAAGGTTGCGGCGCTTGAAAACTTCAAAGTCAAACAAAGGCGGGAAAAGCGGCGCTGGGGTGCAAGCGTTTTTCAACAACTTGAAGAATAGACAAAAATGCATGGATTAAAAAGGCCGGCCTCGCGGCATTTCAAAGAAGAGCGCCCATAGAGCAAAAAACAGGCCCTTTGAGGAATATTTGTCGCTGTTTGAGAAATGCTGAAAACAACGATATTTGAGAGGTGATTGGCTTGTTTAAGCATGAAAAAATCCTGTTTCATCCCGTGGGCGTGGAACGGCCCAACCCCCAGTATGCGGCGCTGCTGCAGGAGCAGCTTGGAGGGGGCAACGGCGAGCTGAAGGCGGCAATGCAGTATATGTCTCAGAGCTTTCGCATCAAAGATCCCACCATCAAAGACCTGTTTATGGACATCGCCGCCGAGGAACTCGGACACATGGAGATGGTGGCCCAGACCATCAACCTGCTCAACGGACACGACGTCGAGGCGGACGAGGTACAGGCCGGTGAGATTCAAACCCATGTGCTGCTGGGCCTCAACCCCGGCCTCATCAATGCCTCCGGCTACTCCTGGACGGCCGACTACGTCACCGTGACTGGCGATCTGTGCGCCGACCTTCTGAGCAACATCGCCTCGGAACAGCGGGCCAAGGTGGTCTACGAATACCTGTATCGTCAGATTGACGACAAAAAGGTCAGAGAGACCATCGACTTTTTGCTCAACCGGGAGGAGGCGCACAACCAGATGTTCCGCGACGCCTTTAACGAGGTGCAGGACACCGGCTCCAACCGCGACTTTGGAACGACAAAGGCCGCAAAGATGTATTTCTCCATGTCGAACCCCGGCCCCAACGCCTTTGCCGGCGGCGAGGTTAAAGCGCCCAAATTCTCCTGAGAAAATTGCGGCCAGACGGGGACGGCAAGCGCCAAAGACGTTCGCTGCCAGGCGATATGGGGCGCGCTCGATTCGAGAGAACGGCGTGGCTCTGCGCACCCGCCACAAGTAACGCAATATTTGCCCAACGGCACAGTCGAGAGACTGTGCCGTTGGGCTTTTTCTTTGCCTTTGACAGGTTGCCCGTCGTCGCCCAATTCCCCGATGAAGCTGCACACGCTTTGGATTTTCCGCCTACAGTGTCCTCTGGACTTGTCTGGGGCGTGATGAGACAAACAGCCCTCTGTCGGCGCAGTGTCGCAGCCTCTGGAAAAGCCATTTCGCTTGGGTTGCAAGGTTGCGTATGTTAAACGTTCACCGTACAGTCGGTGTGTTTCAGACGCTCCAATTCCCTGCGATAGACGTTGCGCTCCATTGGCAGG
>CABRXB010000242.1 GCA_902474785.1 uncultured Eubacteriales bacterium
ATCAAACGGGCGGTGGCGCACCTGCCCAACGTCTCGGTCGACGCTTACAGCGGCCTGTTGGTGGACTATGCCGCGTCCTGCGGCGCGAATCTTCTGGTCAAGGGCGTGCGCGACGCGCTCGACGTGGTGGTGGAAACCCAGATGTACTATGCCAACCGCGAGGCGTCGAAGGGCAGCATTGACACCATGTTTTTGCCCACGGGGGAGCAGTTTGCCTATCTGAGCTCCTCCATCGTGCGCGACGTGGCCTCCTATGGGGGGGACATTGGCGCCTTTGTGCCGGCCGCCATTTTGGAAGAGGTGGCGGCGGCCTACCGTAAACGATAAAATCGCCCTCAAAATTGAGAGCCCGGAGGTTGTAAGGATGAATTTAGAGGATTTGTTTGACCGATTGCAGGAGCTGTTTGAAGAGTCCTGGCGCATGCCCCTGTCCAACGGCAAGGCCGTGGTGGACGTGCTGGAGGCCACAGAGCTGGTTCGGGAGCTGAGGGCCAATCTGCCCGTGGAGCTTGAGCAGGCGCGCCGCATCGTGGAGGAGCGCAAGGAGATTGTCACCACCGCGCGGCGCGAGGCCGAGGTGATGGTCAAAAATGCCGAGGAAAAGGCAAAGTTCATGACTTCGCGCGAAGAGATTGTGGCGGCCGCCAACCGCGAGGCAAATGAAATTTTATTAGAGGCCAAGCGCCAGGCGACCGAGGTGCTCAAACAGGCCACCGAACAGGCCACCGAGCAGCTCGAGCTGGCCAGCAAGCAGGTTGCAGAGCAGGTGGCCGACACCAATGCACGCGTCAAGGAGATGCGCGCCACCACAAACGAGTATGTGGAACAGGTGCTTGCCATGGTTGACAAGAGCCTCAGTCAGGCTGTGGCCGATGTGAGGCAGGCGCAGCAGAATTTCAAATCGGCGCGTCTGTAAAAACAAAGCTGAATATACGACACAAAAAGGAATAATTATACACAAACGGACAAGGGCGTCTCCCACGGGAGGCGCTTTTCTCTTGTGAAAAAAAGCCTGCCAGCGGTCATTTTCCTGTTGCAATTTTTAAAATCTATGGTAAACTGGTGTCATGTGGAGTGAAATGGAGTAAAAGGGAGCAAAGTGGAGAATTCTCTAAAAGCATAATAATACAAACATATGTTCTTTTTTATTCACTCAAATTTGCCGCAAAGGGGAGACAAGCCGTGCTCATTGGTCAGGTGCAACACAGCCTTGACGCCAAGGGGAGACTCATCATCCCCCAGCGCTTTCGCAGCGACCTGGGAGATCGGTTTGTCGCCACCAGAGGGCTCGACGGCTGTGTGTCGCTCTATCCGATGGAGGAGTGGGATCGACTGGCGGAACAGATCAAAGCGGCGCCCATTGCGGAGGGGCGCACCATGCAGCGATATTTCTTTGGCTTTGCCGAAGAGCAGCAGCCCGATTCACAGGGACGCATCTTGATCTCTACAAAGCTGCGTCAGCTCGCCGGCCTCAAAAAAGAGGTCATCATCGTGGGCGTTGAATCGCGCGTGGAGGTGTGGGATGCGCAGGTCTGGGAGCAGGTGGAGGACAGCGTGTGTGATGAAGACGTCATTGCGGCGCTCTCGCGCAGCGGATTTTAGCGGGGGGACGACATGGAGATGACGCATGTGCCGGTTTTGCTCGACGAGGCCGTCGCAGCCCTGGACATCAAGCCGACGGGCGTCTATGTCGACGGCACGATGGGCGGCGGCGGACACAGCAAAGCCATTGCAAGCCGCCTGACAACCGGTCGGCTGATTGGCGTTGACAAGGACGACTATGCCCACAGCCGCGCGGCGCAAAATCTCGCGGATGTGGCGGACCGGGTAAGCTTTGTCAGAGATGATTTTTGCAACCTGGCCCACATTTTGGACGAGCTTGACATCCCGTTCATCGACGGGCTGCTGCTCGATCTGGGCGTCTCCTCCTTTCAGCTCGACGATGCTGCGCGCGGCTTTTCCTATAGCAAGGAGGCGCCGCTCGACATGCGCATGGATCGCAGCGGCGGCATCACGGCCAAAGAAGTGGTCAACACCTATGACGAACGCGCGCTTGTCGATATCCTCTTTCGATATGGAGAGGAGCGCCACGCAAGGCGTATTGCGGCGGCCGTTGTCAGGCAGCGCGCCCTGTGCCCCATTGAGACCACCACGCAGCTAGCGCAGCTTGTGGCCGCGGCCATGCCGGGCGCGTCCAGGCGTGAGGCGCAGCACCCGGCAAAGCGCACATTTCAGGCGCTGCGCATCGAGGTCAACAACGAGCTCGGCATTTTAGAGCAGACGCTGCGCGACGCAGCGCAGCGTTTGAATGTGGGGGGACGCATCGCCGTCATCACCTTTCACTCGCTGGAAGACCGCATTGTCAAAGAGACCTTTGCAGCCCTGGCTCAGGGCTGCACCTGTCCCAAGGAGTTCCCCGTTTGTGTGTGCGGAAAGCAGCCGGTGGTGAAGCTCGTCGGCAGAAAGCCCGTCACCCCCTCGCCGCAGGAGCTGGAACAAAACCCCCGCAGCCGCAGCGCCAAACTGCGCACGGTGAAAAAGCTGCCCTTTGGCACATCAATGTAACAGTGGAAAGAAGAGGAAGTTTACATGCAAGAGCAGGTAAGATATGAGTCACAGTGGGACAATGTCAGCACAGCGTATGATCTCTCGGCCTACGACGCACGCATGGCGGCGCCCGCTCGGAGCAGAGTGGTCTCGATCGTACAAAAACGCAGACGGCGCATCGCGCTGAAAAACATGCTCAAGAACATGCTGCTGTGCTGTTTTGGCGTGGCCATGCTCAGTGGAATTCTCATCAGCGGCACACAGCTCAATGAGCTCAC
>CABRXB010000243.1 GCA_902474785.1 uncultured Eubacteriales bacterium
GCATAGTACTGAAAGACAAGCGAGTTGAGCGCGGGCTTGCCGCCGTAGTAGCTGTCGTTTTTCTCCAGCAGAATGCGACCGGTCTCCTCGTTTCGCTCCACAAAGCGAAAGGGCCCTGTGCCAACGGGGTTTGTCACGGCTTCGGCCGTCAGCCAGTCCTGCCCCTGGTAGAGATGCTTTGGCAAAATGGAGGCGCCCTCCTCGGCAAGCGTGTACAAAAACAGCGGGGAAGAGCGTTCAAACGGCCCTGGTCATCTTGCCAGACCTCCTTCATGGGGGAGAGCTGATCGTAGAGCACGCCGCGCTGGGTGCGGATGGCGTTGATGGTCCAAACCACGTCGTCGGCGGTGAAGGGCTGTCCGTCGTGCCAGGTGACGCCCTGCCTGAGCGTAAGGGTGAGCACGGTGGCGTCGTCGTTGAAGCTCCACTCGGTGGCGAGGTCCGGCAACAGCTCGCCGGCAGAGGTCAGGCGCACAAGGCGGGAGAAGAGGTTTTCGCTGATGGCCTCGGCGTTTTCGTCCATGGCGTCGGGGTTGAAGGTGTAAGGTAAGCTGAGAAGCGGCAGGCGCAGGGCGCCCTCCCTGATGGCGGCCTGCGCGTTTTCGCCGGCGGGCGGCGTATCCTCGTCGCCACAGGACGTCAGCGAAAGGCACAGGAGCGCCGCGAGCAGCAGCGCAAGAAGCGATGAAAAGGGGCGTTTTTTCGTGCGGGGCATGGGGTTCCTCCTTATTCAAGACGTGCGTCCTCGCCGGGCGGGAGGGCGCAAAAGTAAGCGGATGATAACCCTTATAGTTTACACCAAAATATTGGTCGTGTAAATGTCAATCATTGATTCCCGGGTGAAAGTTTAGTATAATTTTCTCAAACGATTGGGAAAGAGGGCAAGAAATTGATGGAAGTGCTTTTGGGGGTGGCGGCGGCGCTCTCGGCAGTGGCGGCGCTCGCAGCCCTGCTGTCGCTTTTGGCGCAGAGAAGAACGCAGAAAAACCTGCAAGACGAGTTGACGCGCCTGCGCACAGACCTCCTGTCGAGCACGCAGACGGGCGCGGCGGGGGTGTTTTCCTCGCTGTCGCAGGTGCAGCAGCAGGCGTGGGAGCGGCAGGATCAACGCCTGCTCGACCTCACCACGCAGACCACGGCGGGGCAGATGGCGCTGCGCCAGGGCGTCACCGACCAGCTCCGTGCGCTGGAAGAGCAGCTCAAGACCTTTTCGCTGCAAAACGAGCAGCAGCTTCAGGGCATTCGCACCACGGTTTCGACCCAGCTTCTGGCGCTGCGCGAGGACAATGCGGCGCAGCTTGAGAAGATGCGCGCCACGGTCGACGAAAAGCTGCAAAAAACGCTCGAGGAGCGGCTGGGGCAGTCGTTTGCCGCTGTGAGCAGCCAGTTGGAGCAGGTCTACAAGGGCTTGGGCGAGATGCAGACGCTGGCGGTGGGCGTGGGGGATTTGAAGCGCGTGCTCACCAACGTCAAAACGCGAGGCATCTGGGGCGAGGTGCAGCTTGGGGCGATCCTGGAGCAGATTCTCACCCCCGACCAATACGCCTGCAATGTGGTGACAAAGCCGGGCGGCCGCGACCCGGTGGAGTTTGCCATCCGACTGCCCGGCGAGGGCAAGACGGTCTGGCTGCCCATCGACGCCAAGTTCCCGCTCGACGCCTATGGCGAGCTGGTGACGGCCTCGGAAGGGGGCGACCGCAGGGCGACGGAGCTGGCGGCGGCCGCATTGCTGCGCCGGCTCGACAGCTTTGCAAAGGACATCCACGACAAATACGTCAGCCCGCCCGACACGACTGACTTTGCCATCCTTTTTTTGCCCACCGAGGCGCTCTATGCGCAGGTGGTGCGCCTTGGCGCGGTGGAGACGCTCCAGCGCAAGTACCGCGTCTCCATTGCAGGGCCCACCACCATGGGCGCGCTGCTCAACAGTCTTCAAATGGGCTTTCGCACGCTGGCCATCGAGCGCCGGTCGGCCGAGGTCTGGGCGCTGCTGGGCGCAGTGCGCACCGAGTTTGACAAGTTTGGAGACGTGCTGGCCAAGGCGCGCCAGCGGCTGTCCCAGGCCGACAGCGAGCTCGAGCGGCTGGTGGGTACGCGCACCAACGTCATCGCGCGCAAGCTGCGCGCGGTGGAACAGATGCCCGAGGAGCAGGCGAGAGAGCTGCTCGACGCGCCAACGCCCGAAGATACCGATCAGGGTTCCTTGGAAGAATAAAAATCCCCATCACATACATAGAGAGGAGTTTTGAGACATGGATCAAAATACCGCCGCCGCCACCGCGCTGCGCATGCAGCGTCTGGCAAAAACGCTGGAGGGCAACAACTTTGACGTGGTCTGCCTTGAGACCAAGGAGCAGGTGATCCCAACCCTTGAGACCATGATCGAAAAGACCGAAACCGTGTCGGTGGGAGGGTCGATGACGCTCTTTGAGACCGGCGTGATCGACTGGCTGCGCACCTGGGGCTGCACCTTCCACGATCGCTATGCGCCGGGGCTGACAGGCGAGCAGATGTCAGACATCTTCCGCGGCGCCTTCACCGACGACGTCTATCTCACCTCGACCAACGCCGTCACCGAGGCGGGAGAGCTTGTCAACATCGACGGCAACGGCAACCGGGTGGAGCCCTTCACCATCGACGGGACGACCTATCTGCCGCTGGCTTCCATCAGCAAGGCGCTGGGAATGGACGTGCGGTGGGATGCCGACACCAACACTGTGATCCTGAACACCAAGGGCACCGGCACCACTGCCGCTGAGAGCTACATCGGGGTGGAACGTGCCAAGGAGATCGCCCTGAAGGATGCGGGGCTCTCTGCCTCC
>CABRXB010000244.1 GCA_902474785.1 uncultured Eubacteriales bacterium
TGGCGCCCGGGCTGCGCCGCTCCTTTCATTTTGAGAACTACGGCTTTGTGCCCCCGGCGCTGCTGCGCGATGCGCGCGCCGAGGCGCTCGAGGACATTGTGAACGGCGACTTCACGCTTTTGGCCAGCGATATCGACCCGGCCATGGCAGAGCTCACGGCCAAAAATGCGGCGCTGGCGGGCGTGGATCGCTACTTGCGCATCAACACCGCGCCCGTGCGCGACTTTGCGCCCGGCGCGGCGGGACACTGATCTGCAACCCGCCCTATGGCGAGCGCATGTCGGAGAGAAGTGCGTGCGAGGAGATCTATCGTGAGATGGGCCGCGTGTTTTCCCGTCTTGACGACTGGGGCTGCTACATCATCACCTCCCACGAGGAATTTGAACGCCTCTATGGAAGAAAGGCCGACAAAAAGCGAAAGCTTTACAACGGCATGATCAAATGCGACCTCTATCAGTATTTTCGTCCGCGCCCGCAGCGCTCGTGACGATCAGGGGGACGGGTTGCCCTGTGTTTTCATCCCCCGCCGCGCTCAGATGTTCCTGGCGCTCTCGTTTGCAGCGCAACTTTGCGGCCTGGCTTTTCGTCGCCGTGCAGCTCTTCGTCCGGCGCGCCGGACAGATTGCCGATTTTTGCAAAAAAGCCACGCCCATGCCAAGAGAATTCTGTCTGATTTTGCGGCGCCCCGAAAGAGAGGCCCTTTTCCCGGAATTTTTTAGATTTCATTGCGAAAACCCCCTTGACAGCGTTACATCTGCGCGTTACAATGGATTAGCACTTGAAAGAGTCGAGTGCTAATCCATTTTTGCTGATCCAAAAAATTTTTATAAACCAGGAGGTAATCACAATGACAGTCAAACCCCTTGCAGACAAAGTGCTTATCAAGATGGTAGAGGCCGAGGAGACCACCAAGAGCGGCATCATTTTGGCAAGCTCCGCCAAGGAGAAGCCCCAGATCGCAGAAGTTGTGGCGGCAGGCCCCGGCGAAACGGTGGACGGCGTGCTGGTTCCCATGAACGTCTCGGTTGGCCAGCACATCATCGTCAGCAAATATGCCGGCACCGAGATCAAGGTCGACGGCGTTGACATGCTCATTGTCCGCCAGGGCGATATTCTGGCCGATGTCGAATAGGCGGCGCGCAGTACCCAAAGAACAGTATTAGATAACGAGTAAGGAGAGATTGTACTATGGCCAAGCAAATTGCATTTGGAGAAGAGGCCCGCAAATCGCTGCAGCGCGGCGTTGACAAGCTGGCCGATACCGTCAAGATCACCATGGGGCCCAAGGGCCGCAACGTGGTGCTCGAGCGCAAATACGGCACGCCCCTGATCGCCAACGACGGCGTGACCATCGCCAAGGAGATCGAGCTTGAAGACGCTCTTGAAAACATGGGCGCGCAGCTGGTCAAGGAGGTCGCCACAAAGACCAACGACGTGGCGGGCGACGGCACCACAACCGCCACGCTGCTGGCACAGGCCATCATCCGCGAGGGCATGAAGAACGTCGCCGCCGGCGCAAACCCCATGGATCTCAAAAGGGGCATCGCCCAGGCTGTGGAGGCCGCTGTGGATGCCATCAAGAAGAGCTCCGCCCCCGTGAACGGCACGGGCGACATCGCGCGCGTCGCCACCATCTCGGCGGCCGACGACGTCATCGGCAACCTGATTGCCGACGCCATGGAAAAGGTCACGGCAGACGGCGTTATCACCGTGGAGGAGAGCCGCACCGCCGAGACCTTCTGCGAGATGGTCGAGGGCATGCAGTTTGACCGCGGTTATATCTCGCCCTATATGGTCACCGACGCCGACAAGATGGAGGCCGTTCTCGACGACGCGCTCATTCTGATCACCGACAAGAAGATCTCCTCCATCCAGGAGATTTTGCCCCTGCTCGAGCAGGTTGTGCAGGCCGGCCGCAAGCTGTGCATCATCGCAGAGGACGTTGAGGGCGAGGCCCTGACCACGCTGCTGCTCAACCGTCTGCGCGGCACCTTCACCTGCGTGTGCGTCAAGGCGCCCGGCTTTGGCGACCGCCGCAAGGAACTGCTGCGCGACATCGCCATCCTGACCGGCGGCCAGGTCATCTCCGAAGAGCTCGGCCTCACGCTCAAGGACACCACCATGGATCAGCTCGGCCGCGCCGCGCAGGTCAAGGTGCAAAAGGAAAACACCATCATCGTGGGCGGCGCCGGCGACAAACAGGACATCGCCTCGCGCGTTGCCCAGATCCGCAACACGCTGGAGATCACCACCAGCGAGTTCGACAAGGAAAAGCTGCAAGAGCGCCTTGCCAAGCTCGCGGGCGGCGTTGCCATCCTGAGAGTTGGCGCCGCCACCGAGACCGAGATGAAGGAAAAGAAGCTGCGCATTGAAGACGCTCTGGCCGCCACCAAGGCCGCCGTGGAAGAGGGCATCGTCGCGGGTGGCGGCACCGCCTTTGTCGAGGCCATCCCCGCTGTTGAAGCGCTGATGGAAGACGCAACCGGCGACGTCAAAACCGGCATCTCCATTGTCCGCAAGGCGCTTGAAGAGCCCGTGCGCCAGATCGCGACCAACGCAGGTCTCGAGGGCTCTGTCATTTTGCAAAATGTGCTCGCAGCCGGCAAGCCCCGCTATGGCTTTGACGCTTACAACGAGACCTATGTCGATATGTTTGAGGTCGGCATCGTCGACCCCGCCAAGGTCACGCGCTCGGCGCTTGAAAACGCCGCCTCTGTCGCCTCGATGGTGCTGACCACCGAGAGCGTCGTGGCCGACAAGCCCGATCCCAAGGGCGACGCCGCCGCTGCCGCTGCTGCCGC
>CABRXB010000245.1 GCA_902474785.1 uncultured Eubacteriales bacterium
CAAAAATCAGGTGCAACACAAAGCGCGTTGCGCATCAAAAACCCGGATCGGAGGCGAAGGCCCGCAAGGTGCAGCCGTAAAACAGACAAAGCAATTTCCCTTGCGTTTTTAAAACGCTGCCGCAAAGAATGCCCTGTGCTTTGGGACAAATCCGACCGCTTCCGCGGCTGCCTGAAACCGTCGCCTGCCCCCGACAGCCGCCCCCCAGACGCTAGATGGTCAGCGCTCGCATGAGGCCGCGATGGATGATGCACTCGTGATCCTCCTGAAACCGCTCCTGCGGATTGCGATAGGAGAACACGGTGCGGTCTGTGGTCGCGTCGCGCGGGCGGCGCTGGCCGATGTAGCCCGCCACAAAGAGCTTTTCAAACATGTCTCTTGTGACCACGCCCTCAAACTCGGCGTATTTCCTGCACTCCTCTTCAAACTTGGGCAGGTAGAAATACTGCTGCCCCAGCCGCATAAAGAGGTTTGGAAGCATGTTGATCGCCCCGTCGGGAAAAAAGCCGGTGAGCTCGTCTTTCATGGCATCCAGAAAATACTCGTTGGAATAGTTGAAGAGAATGGTCCACACCTTGTCCACCGTGAATTTTCTGCCCTGCACAAACTCCTTTTGCGCCTCGAGGAAAAACTGCAAGATGTCTCTCGGCCGGTAAATGATGTTGTCGAGCACATAGGAGAGGGTGGACTTGCCGTGGATGTTGTCGGGGAAGATCTCCCCCCACGCCTGCTCAAAGGAGTTTTCCCTTCCGGTCACAGCGTCGATCCTCTTGCCCACGAGCTGAAGCAGATCGGACTCCCATGGGTTGTCGTTGATGCTCCACGACAGCTTAAACGAGGAATCTCTCATGATTTTCGAGAGGTTTGGGTCGCGGCACATGCTGAGAATGTCGTCTCTGATGAGGATCAGGATTTTGAGCGACAGCGTTGATTTGGCAAAAAAGCGGTTGATCTCTTCGGTTGCGCGGATGAGCCCTGTGATGATCTCGGGACGAAATTCGGAGTTGTGCAAAATGTCGTCCAGCCCGTCCACAATCAAAATGAACTTTTTTTGCAGATAGAGTGGTCTTAGCACGCGGCTGATGGAAAAATAGATCTGCTCGGCCCCCTGCAGCGTCTCCTCTTTTTCATATTTTCTGCCGTGGCTGAATAAACTCTTGAGTTGAAAGGTGGAGTTTGTCTCCACCAGCTTTGAGATGGTCACAGAGATGTCGCTCTCCTCTTCGATCAGGCCATGGCGACGCAGCGCGTCGACAATGTCGAGAAAGCCGCTCTCCTGAATGTGCGGCTCGCACTGGTGCAGCATGCGCGCGCACTCGATGGCCAGGATGCACTTCCAAAAGGAGATGTAGCGATTGCCGCCCATGCTGCCCTGCGTGGTGATCTGGGAAAAGGTAGCGTTGTTGAAGTTGTTGAGCGACCGCTGCAAAGAACAGATCTCTCCCTCGCCGCTCAGAAGCCGGATGCGCGCGCCATAGGCCGTCTTGCCCTCCCCCTTGCGTCCGCGCACCATGAAGATGTCGCCGTGCACCAACTCTTTCAAGTGGTCGTGCGGATCAAAAAACACCTCCTGAAAAAGCGTGGGGTTTCTGTTTGCCTCGGTGTCGGCATCTGCATATCCAAAGAAAACCTCTTTTAAATTGAGCATGCTCTTCTCCCCTTTTTTGCTGTTTTCCGCGCTGCGCGCGGCGATCTCCAATCTGTAGGGCTTCCGTGCGAAACGCCGTTTTGTCCCGTGAAGCAGGGGTGCTTTTCATCCTGCTCATCTCTTCCAAAAATTCGCCCGTAAACGGTCGCCCCGGACAATGCGATCTTAGATTGAGCGCCTTCGCGCAAGTTGATGCTGCACTTTCCGCAGTCTCACCTCAGGCCCTCACGGATTTGGCGCAGCATGCGTGGATTGAAGTCAAGATTTCAAAAACAGCCGCAAGCGACGTGCGTTACTTTCGAGGTTGACCTTCCACTTCACAGTCACCCACCAGGAAATCTTTGGCACACCGCCAGCGCATGGCGCCCTTTGCGTCCCCTTTCGGCGCTGCCGTTTCGCCCCTGACGTCTCAAAGGCCCCTGACCGCTTTCTTTTTGTCCAAGCCCGCGCGGGCGCGGCGCCGCCTGCAACAGCCCAGGCGCAGCCCTCTTCAGGCATTGGCGGTTCCGTAAAGCCCGCCGCCTTCCCCATCGGCGTAGTAACGGGCGAGGTCGTAGGGCGAGAACATCCCCTTGTCTGTCGCAACGCCGGACACAAGCGTGGGCGGCGTGATGTCAAAGGCCGGGTAAAACCCCTTGACGCCGGGCTTTGTGGTGCGCGTGCCAAGGGCGTCCATCACGAGGTCGCCGTCGCGCTGCTCGATGACAATGCCCTGCGCGCTCTCGTGCTTTCTGTCCGGCGCGCCGGTGACAAAATAGGGAATGCCGTGGTAGTGGGCGCACAGGGCGATCTGAAAGGTGCCGACCTTGTTGACAATGTGTCCGTCCATGCAGATGGCGTCTGCCGCGGAGGTGAACAAGTCGACCTTCTTTTCCTTCATCACATACCCCGGCATGTTGTCGGTGATGACGGTGACGTCCACCCCCTGGTCGCAGGCGACCGAGGCCGTGAGGCGCGCGCCCTGCAAATAGGGCCTTGTCTCGGGGCAGATCAGCTTGATCTCATAGCCGCGCTCGGCCGCCTCGCGCAGCATGGTGCCCACAATGGTCTCGGCAAAGCACTGGGTCATGACGGTGCCCTGCTTTGGAAAGTGGTCGACCAGCGTCACCGCCGTGTGGGACAGGCGGGTGTAGCGGTGCTCCAGCAGACC
>CABRXB010000246.1 GCA_902474785.1 uncultured Eubacteriales bacterium
AGCCTGGGCGGGCGGGGTTCTTTGTTTGGGCTTGCATGTGGCGTCCCGACGCGTTTGCAAAGCGGGTTTTTCGTTAGAAAATCTGTGGACGATTGCCGCTGTTGATGCGGTATAAAATATACTGGTTTAAACTCACGCCCTCTATTTTGGCCGCTTCCGCCAGCTCTTTGTGCATGCTGCGGGGCATCCTCAGCACAAACTTTCCACTAAATTCTTCCAGGCTTTTTTTGAATTCTTCCAGCGCCATCGCGTCGGCGGGATCTTCTTTTTTTGCTGCGACAAAGGCCGCGAGATCGGCGGCGGTCGGCTCCTCCGGCTCCATGGCGTTGATCTCTGCAAAACGTTTTTCGATCTCGGCTTGTGTGAGTTCGCGCTTGTTCATACGCACACCTCCTAATATTTTACATTTGTTCTGGTGTTGATTTCCACCACCGTTATGATGATTTCTCCCTTGATCCACTCGAATAAAATGCGATAATGGGCAATTTTATAACGATATTTGTTCAAAGCGCCTTTCAGGGGCTTGATATCGCCCTCTAAACGCGACAGCTGGTCTAGTGCTTTGAGCAGCTTGTTTCGCGTGTTTTCATCCACGCTTGCCAGATACTTGCGCGGCTGCTTTTTCAGTTTGATTTCCACGGTCAGCCCCCCTTCCTCTATATAGTATTATATACGATACTATTTGTCAATATTCTCTTTGGTCTGACGCCGCTCAAAAGAGCGGTTTTTTTGCGTCTTGCGAAAAGCGTTGGCGCGCGCGTTTCGCGTAGACGACAAAGCGCAGGCGCGGTGATAGGATGGAAGTAGCAATGCGGCGGCTTTCGCGCGTGCGCATGTGCGCGCAAAAGAGAGGGGGTGCGAGACGCCGTGGCAAAGAGCAAGTATGAAAGCCATGTGGGGCCAAAGCTTGGGAACATCATCTCGTGGACGGCGCAGGGTGCCACAGCCAAGGAGGTGGCGCAAAAGCTGGGAGTGAGCTACTCGGCCTTTCGCAAGTATTTGGAGAGAGGACAACAAGGGGACATGCGCTACAGCGCGCTGGCGGCAGCCTTTGAAGCAGCCTGCCAGGGGCCCGATGACGAGGTGGAGACGGCGCTCTTCAAGCGCGCCAAGGGATATTTCTGGGAGGAGGAAATCTATGAGCGGCGCGACAAAGCAACGTCAGGGCAGGGTGAGCTACTGCTTGTCAAGCGGGTCAAACGACACCAGCCGGCCGACCCCACATCGGCCATGTTCTGGCTGACCAACCGGCGCTCTGACAAGTGGAGCTACAAGCCCAAAGAGGAGGGCGGCGCCACCGAGAGCGGCGTGGCGCTGCTGCCGCCCATCAAGGAGGAGAGCGAGAGCACATGAGCGACACAGTGGCGCGACGCATTGTCTGGCGTCCGCAGCCCAGACAGGCGGCCTTTATGGAGCGGCCCGAATACGAGGCGCTGTATGGCGGTGCGGCAGGCGGGGGCAAGAGCGACGCGCTGGTGATGGAGGCGCTGCGCCAGGTGCACATCCCACACTACAAGGCGCTCATCTTGCGCAAGACCTATCCGCAGCTCGCAGAGCTCATCGACAAGAGCCTGCGCTACTACACGGCCACCTTTCCGGGGGCCAAATACAACGGCAGCGCCCACACCTGGAGCTTTCCCTCCGGGGCCAAGATCGTCTTTGGCTCCATGCAGCACCAAAAAGACCGCACCAAATACCAGGGCCAGGCCTATGACTTCATCGCCTTTGACGAGCTCACCCATTTCACCTGGGAGGAGTACAGCTATTTGTTCTCGCGCTGCCGTCCCAACGGGCCGGGGACGCGCTGCTACATCAGGGCGACGGCCAATCCCGGCGGCGTGGGCCACGGCTGGGTCAAAGAGCGGTTCATCTCGGCGGCGCCGCCTTTGACCACCATTTGGAGCGATGTGGAGTGGCGAACGCCGCAGGGCGCGCTCGAGCGGGGCAGGCGCAGCCGCATCTTTGTGCCGGCCTCGGTGTTTGACAACAAAATGCTGCTGGAAAACGATCCGCAGTATATCCAAAACCTCGCCCACATGCCGGCGGCCGAGAAAAAGGCCCTGCTCTACGGGGACTGGGACACCTTTTCAGGGCAGGTCTTCGTCGAGTGGCGAAGCGACCCCGCGCACGCCCTCGACCGCAAGGGGACGCATGTCATCGCGCCCTTTGCCATTCCCGAGAGCTGGGCGATCTGGCGCTCGTTTGACTGGGGCTACGCCAAGCCCTTTTCGGTGGGGTGGTACGCCGTCGACCACGACAGGCGGCTCTATCGCATCAGAGAGCTCTACGGCTGCACGGGCGAGCCCGATATGGGCGTCAAGTGGGAGCCGGCAAAAGTGGCGCAGCAGATCAGACGCATCGAAAGGGAGGATCCCAATCTCGCAGGCCGGCGCATACACGGCGTGGGAGACCCTGCGATCTGGGCCAGCAGCGGCACAGAGAGCATCGGCGCGCTCATGGAGCGCGAGCGGGTCTATTTTGACAAGGGGGACAACGCGCGCATCGCCGGCAAGATGCAGGTGCACCACCGCCTGACCTTCGACGAGGAGGGCGTGCCCATGCTCTATGTGTTTGACACCTGCAAGCACTTCATCCGCACGCTGCCCGCCCTTGTGTATGACGAGACCGACGTGGAGGACGTGGACACCAAGGGGGAAGACCATATTTTCGATGAACTTCGATATGTCTGTATGGCCAACCCCATCGCGCCGCGCCCCAGGCAGACGCCGCCTCTAGGGGCGTTTGACCCGCTGGAAAGCCCCGCGCCGCGCCGCCTTGCAAAGTATGATTTT
>CABRXB010000247.1 GCA_902474785.1 uncultured Eubacteriales bacterium
CCCGCCATAGGCCAGAAGGTCGACGATGGGAGAGGTGAACCGATAGAGTTGCTCTGTGCGTTCGCTGATCTGGTAGTAGGTGTCAAAAAAGCGGTAAAAGGAATATTGCACCAGAGAGATGAGGGCGGGAAAGAACGAGAGAAAGGTGATGCAGCCGCACAGGGAGACCAGGATGTGGCCGCACAGATGGCAGGCCAGCGTGGAAAGTGAAAAGCAGGAGAGAAAGAGCAAAACCGTGATGCCCGCCATCCTCCCAAGGTGGATCCAGTCGAGCATGCCGATGTACCCCGTCAGGGCAATCACCAGCACAGAGAGGGCCAGCATGATGAAATAGGGCAGCAGAAAGGAGAGAGCGCCATAGGAGTAAAAGCTGCCAAACAGGGTCCGACGGGTGCGCGGCAGGCTGTGGTAGAGGTCGATCTGCCGGCGGCTGTTGAGATAGTTCCAGGCGATCAGAGCGCACAAAATGCCGGCAAAGATCGAGAGAAACATGGCGGCAAGCCCTATGGCGTTGATGAGAAAATCAAGGCTGCTTGCGTAGATGTCGGCGATCCTTTGCGCGGTGTAGCCGCGCTCCAAATAGATATCGCGCGGTGTGAAATTGCTGATTGAAAGCGCAGTTGCCACAGGCAGGATGAAAAAGAGCGCGCAGGCCATCAGCCCGGGCAGCCATGCGCCGCGCTTCATACGGCCGCGCAACTGCGCCAGGTCACAAAACGAGTTTTTTGATGTCATAGCCGGCAACCTCCGTTTCATTGATAAAGATCTCCTCAAGCGAGAGGGGGAGCAGCTCCATGAAAAGCGGCTGCATGGCTGCCACCGCCGACTGGATGTCCTCGGCCTCGCCGCGCACCGTCATGGTTACAAGGCTGCCGCGCGCATCGAAGCGCAGCAGATCGAGCGCAGGGAAGTCGGACGCCTCGACCGGGGAGGAAAAGGCGGCCTGCAACTTGTGCATGCCCAGCATCATGTCGCTGAGGTCGCGAGAAAAGAGAATGCCGCCCTTGTGCAGCAGACCGACATGGTCGCAGATGTCCTCGAGCTCACGCAAGTTGTGGGAGGCCACGACCGGCGTCATGCCGCGGTCGGCAATGTCGGCGGCAAAGAGGCTTTTGACCGCCTGGCGCGCCACGGGGTCGAGCCCGTCGAAGGTCTCGTCGGCAAAGATGTAGTCGGCCCCCGACGAGACTGCGCAGATCACCGACATCTGTTTTTTCATCCCCTTGGAAAAAGTGGAAATTTTACGGCGCGGGTCAAGGGAAAAACCCTGCATCAAATGGTAAAAGCGCGCCTCGTCGAAGGCGGGATAGAGCGTTTTGTAAAAGCTCTTCATCACTTCAGGCGTGGAATTTTGAAAAAAATACTGTTCGTCGCTGATGAAAAAACACCGTTGTTTTACGGCGGGATTTTCATAGACCGGCTGATCGTCGATGACAATCGTTCCCTCGTCGGGCTTTAAAACGCCGGCCAGAAGGCGCAGAAAAGTCGACTTTCCGGCGCCGTTGCTTCCAATCAGGCCGAACACCGCGCCTTGCTGAATGGTGGCGGTCACACGATCCACCGCCAAAAGGCTGTCAAAACGCTTGGAGACGTTGGTGGCTGTGATCATACGGAGGCTCCTTTCGCATGGGAATCGTTGTCATGAGGGTCGGGAAGTTCTTCGAGCGCCTGCTGCAATCGGGGTTTTGAAACCCCGGCCTGCATCGCTTTGGAAGAGGCCTGGCAAAACGCGTCGAGAAGAGTTTGCTGGTGGCTTTGCTGGAGCAGCGAGGCGTCCTGTGTGATGAAATTTCCCCGTCCCTTTACGCTGTAAATAATGCCGTCCCGTTCCAACTCAGTGTAGGCGCGCTGCACCGTGTTGGGGTTGATGGACAGCTCTGAGGAGAGCTGCCGCACCGAGGGGAGCTGGCTGCCCGGCGCATACATGCCGCTGGCGGCCAGCGTCTTGATGCGGTCGACAAGCTGTTCGTAGATTGAGCGGCGGTCTTTGTAGTCAATGGAAATCAAGCCGGTTCCTCCTTCCGTGGAGTGTATCAATTGTGTCGACTGTACTATGAGTGTTAGTACAGTTGGAGAATACCACGAGGCGATGGGATTGTCAAGCATTTTTTGAAAATCTTGGACAAAAGGGCGAGAGGGAAGAGGAGTGCATTTTGCTTGGCGGTCGCTTTTTGAAAAAAGCACGCGGTTTTAAAACATTTTTGCAAGATCTGGGAAGATGTGCTATACTGAAGGACAAGTAAAATGGGGAAAATGATCGCCCCTGAAAGGAGCGCGCATGGCTGCAAACCGACTGTTTTATCAGGACGCCTACCAGACTGAGTGCGTCACGGATGTCACCTCGATCACAAGGGAAAAAGATCATGTGGTTGTCACTTTGAAAGAGGGGCTTTTTCACGCCAAAGGCGGCGGACAGCCCGCAGACCGCGGCACCATCGACGGGATTGCGCTGCTCGACGTGAGGGAACAGGATGGGGAGCTTTTGCATATCCTGCCGCAACCGCCCTCCCGCGAGAAGGGGGTTGTTTGCAGGCTCGACTGGGAGTATCGCTATGACCTCATGAAGCAGCACACGGGACAGCATATTCTGTCGGCCGTGCTCGAGAGGCTCTTTGACGACACGACCAACATCTCGCGCGGCGAGGAGTGGATTGGCCAGATCGACGTGCAGCGCATGCTCGCGCCGCAGCAGCTCGAACAGGCGCAGCGCCTGGCCAACGAATTGCTTCGCGAGGGACGTGCGGTGCGCGGCTTTGTGGTGACGCCGCAGGAGCTGCCCGCCTATC
>CABRXB010000248.1 GCA_902474785.1 uncultured Eubacteriales bacterium
GACAACATCGCCTCCGGCGTAAACCATGTCCTTTGTGGTCAGACCGGTCTCCTCCTCCACGATCAGACCGCCGCGGCGGTTGCTCTCAAGCCCCGTCGTCGTGTTGCGCAGCAGGGGGTTGGGCGAGGTTCCGATGGCCATGATAACGCAGTCGGCGTCGATGGTGAATTCACTGTCGCGCTTCTCCACAGGGCGGCGGCGACCCGACTCGTCTGGATCGCCAAGCTCCATTTCCACACAGCGCACGCCGATCACCTGGTGTTTATCGTCGCTGAGCATGCGCACGGGATTGCTCAACAGCCGGAAGATCACGCCCTCTTCCATGGCGTGCTCCACCTCCTCAGCACGGGCGGGCAGCTCTTCAAGCGAGCGCCGATAGACGATGCTGACCTCGCTTGCGCCCAAGCGTAGCGCACAGCGCGCGGCGTCCATGGCCACATTGCCGCCCCCCACGACCACCACCTTGTCGCCGCGGTAGATGGGCGTGGCCGCGCCAGGCTGGTATGCCTTCATCAAGTTGATACGGGTGAGAAATTCATTGGCTGAAAACACGCCCTTGAGGTTCTCTCCCGGAATGCCCATAAAGCTGGGCAGCCCCGCGCCCGATCCCAAGAAAACGGCCTCAAAGCCCTCCTCAAAGAGGTCGTCGATTGAAAACACTTTGCCGATGACCATGTTGGTGTGGATTTCCACGCCCATGGCCTTGAGTCCTTCGATTTCGCGCGCCACGATGTTCTTGGGCAGCCGGAACTCCGGAATGCCGTAGACCAGCACGCCGCCCGCCACGTGCAGCGCCTCAAAGATGGTGACGGCATAGCCGAGGCGCGCCAGGTCGCCGGCGCAGGTCAGTCCCGCAGGGCCGGCGCCCACAATTGCCACGAGGTGTCCATTGGAGGCTGGACGCCGCTCGCTCTCCTCTGCTTTTTCCAGATGGCGGTCGGCCACATATCGCTCCACCCGCCCGATGCCCACGGGGTCGCCCTTGCCTGCGCGCACACAGTATTTTTCACACTGATTTTCCTGCGGGCAGACCCTGCCGCACACGGCTGGCAAACTGTTGGAAGCCTTGATGACGTCATAGGCCCCCTCGTCGTCGCCGGCGACAACCCTGGCCAAGAAGCCGGGGATGTCGACCGCCACGGGGCAGCCGCTCACACAGGGTTTGTTTTTGCAGTTCAAGCAGCGCGAAGCCTCGTCGCGTGCCTGCTGCTCTGTGTAGCCCAGCGCAACCTCTTCGAAGTTGCCGGCGCGCACCTTTGCGTCCTGCACCGGCATGGGGTTTTTGGTCTGGCTCATATTTGGCATGTTCAGTTTCCTCCCCTCAGCAGTCGGCAGGTCTCCTCATGGGCGCGCCGTTCAAACTCGCGGTACATGGCGGCACGGTCGATGGCCTCGTCGAAGTCGACGAGGTGTCCGTCAAACTCGGGGCCGTCCACACAGGCAAATTTGGTCTTGCCTCCCACCGTCAGACGGCAGCCGCCGCACATGCCGGTGCCGTCGATCATGATGGGGTTCATGGACACCACGGTTTTGACGCCGTAGGCCTCGGTGAGCTGACACACAAACTTCATCATGATAAGCGGGCCGATGGCCAATACCTCGTCATACACATGCCCCTCGTCGAGCAGCGCCTTCAGCGCATCGGTCACCATGCCCTTGACGCCCGTTGTCCCGTCGTCGCTGACCAGGCGATAGAGATCGCTCACCGCGCGAAACTCCTCCTCCAAGATGACAAGGCCCCTGCTGCGAAAACCAACGATGCTGTGCACCTCACAGCCCAGCTCGTGCAGCTTCTTGGCCACGGGATAGGCGATGGCGCAGCCCACGCCGCCGCCAACAATGGCGACCTTTTTGAGCCCCTGCGTGTGGGTTGGCACCCCAAGAGGACCCACGAAGTCGGCAATGGTCTCACCCTCCTGCTTGGAGGCCAGCAATTCGGTTGTGGCCCCCACCGTCTGCGCGATGATGGTCACGCTGCCGCGCTGTCGGTCATAGTCGGCAATGGTGAGCGGGATGCGCTCCCCCTGCTCATTGACACGCAAAATGATAAACTGGCCCGGCTGTGCCTTTTTCGCGATGGCCGGGGCTTCAATTTCAAAGAGCACCACGCTGGGATTGAGCGTTCGCTTTTTTAGAATACGATACAAAGTACCCGCCCCCTTGACAGATTGTTATGAACTCAGTATACACCCCCCCTGAACAAATGACAAGAGGCCGCGCACAGAGCCAAAGGGTGACAAGTGTGATGTCCCGGTGGGGCGGCAGCGGGACTGTCGACATTCCATCCCACGGCATATCCCCACACGCAGGGCGCGTGAGCACCACCTGTCTTTTTGCAATCCCACATCAACCTTTTCAAGCGTGCGAAGAGCGTCTAGCAAACCATTGAATCCAGACGACGGAGCCCGCCGGCTGGCGGCGGCGCTGCCGCCAGCCTCCCCTCGCCGCGTTGGGGCTTTCCCATCGCCTCTAGCCACGGGGCATCCTTTGGACTTACCCATTGGCCTACGCGCACTAAGGAGCCCCCACCGACGCCGGCGCTGCCGCCTGTCCACTCGCCGCATTGGGGCTTTCCCGTCGCCTTCGCAGCCACGGAGACTTTTGGACTTAACCATTGGCCTACGCGCACCAAGGAGCCTCCGCCGACGCCGGCGCTGCCGCCTGCCCACTCGCCGCGTTGGGGCTTTCCCGTCGCCCCGCAAACACGGAGCCTTTTTTGGACTTACCCTTTGGTCGATGCGCACCAAGGAGCCCGCCGGCTGGCGGCGG
>CABRXB010000249.1 GCA_902474785.1 uncultured Eubacteriales bacterium
CCTTAGGCGGATCGGGCGTACTCGAGATATTGAAATTTGAAGGGGTCTTGCATGTGAGACATTGTGCAACTCAGCAGTTAGAAACGTCGGACGACAAAACCAACAAAAAATTTATGCCATATAAGCCGTTTCATCTGATTTTATGGTGCTTTTTGTTGTGCAGCATTGTGGAGTACATAGAATTCCTTTTTATAAAAACAGACCAAACGATGCTTGCAGAAAATGTCATTTGTAAGCTGTTTGCGATGGCGCTTATTGTCGTGGTGCTCTGGACACGCCGGGAAAAAATATCCTGTTTGGGTTTTGTAAAAAAAGGGATTGCCCGCAGCGCAGCCCTGGGATTGTCGCTTGGCGTCAGCACCTTCGCGATCTCTTACGGCGTGGAATATGTCGTATTGACCTTGATGGGAAGTCAACCGAAAATTCAATTTTACATTTCTAATTTTGCCTTGTCCAATCAGAATGTCACCGGGACATCTCCGGCAGTCATTGTAATCTGTATTTTGGGAAACGTATTAAACGTCCTGGCGGAAGAGGGCTTGTTTCGAGGGCTGTTTTTACATCTGGGCAAGGAGGAATTTTCGGTGAAAAAGAGCAATGCAATCCAGGCCGCGCTCTTTGGCGTCTGGCATATAGTAATGGTCGTCGTTTGGGTCATGGAAGGCAGTATGGATGTGCCGTCGGCTGTTCTTATGGCGGCGGGCTATGTGCTGCTGGCAGGAATCCTCGGCTATGAATGGGGTCTTTGCGTTGCCCTGACAGGCACGATATGGGCAGGGGTGTTCGAACACTTTTTCAATAATTTTATCACCAATTCCCTGCACATGGCGACGGCGAGCGGCGTGGATGAAATGCAGATTCTGCGAATTGTCCTTTCCAATGTGCTTTCATTGACCTTTGTCATACTGATCGCCAGAAAGCGTAAAAATGCAGGGGAAGCGATTTAAGTCTTAGGATGTTGACTAGCGGTTTTGGCTGATTCAACCACGTCTTGATTGATATCGCGTGCTTTACGTGGAAGAATCCCTGCATCAAAAAGAGCGCAGGGATTCTTTTTGGCTGTTTTGACAAAGGCCCGTTTAGGAAACCCGATATCAACCCTTCTTAGCAACTGCGCGTGCCGGGAAAATTCATTGCCTTTTCAAAATCGCCGTGGTACAATAATTTCATTTACTTCTTTCCAATCGCAGGGCCGGCAGTTGTTCGAAAACCAGGGCCCCAAGGCCTTTTTGGAAATGCTCCTACCCTTCTTTTGTCTTGTGTCAAGGGGTGGAGCGGGGAACCCAAAAGCGCCGCTTTCTCGCGCCGCAGCATGGCGCGAGGCGTTTTTTTACACCACATCTGCCAGGCGGCCATTTCAATTGAATTTACAGGAGGGAACGCAATGTCAAACCATGTCACTTTCTGCCCCTACACAATCGGAGAAGACGCCTACGACGCCATTCCCGCCGTCTGCGAAAAGCTGGGCGGCCGACTGCTGCTCATCGGCGGAAAAACCGCCATGGAAAAGGCCAAACCCGCGTTTTTAAAGGCCATTCAAGACAGCGATCTCACGCTGGTTGCCGACCGTTGGCACGGGGGAGAGTGCACCTTTGCCCGCATTGCCGAACTGTCCGAGGAGTGTGGGGCGCTCGACGTCGACCTGATTGTCGGCATGGGCGGCGGCAAGGCCATCGACACGGCCAAGGGCGTTGCAAATAAGCTGGGCCTGCCCGTTGTCACGCTGCCTACCATCGCCTCGACCTGTGCCGGCACCACGGCGCTCTCGGTCGTCTACCACGAGGATCACACGCACGACCGCACCATCTTTTTCGACGGGCCGCCCGCTCACTGTTTCATCCACACAGGCATTCTGGCGCAGGCCCCCGATCGCTATCTGCGCGCCGGCATGGGCGACACCATCGCCAAGCATTTTGAATGCCACTTTTCAGCCAGAGGCGACACCCTGGCCCACTCCTCAGCCCTGGGCCGCGAGATCAGCAACCTGTGCTATACACCGCTGCTCGCCTGCGGACGGCAGGCCCTGACCGACTGCCAGCAGGGCAGCGACACGCCTGCGCTGCGCGAGGCTGTTTTGGCCAACGTTGTCACCACAGGGCTTGTGTCGCTGCTGGTGGAAGAGCGCTACAACGGCGCAGTGGCGCACTCGGTCTGCTATGGGCTGTCCATCCTGCCCGAGGTCGAGAAAAACTTTTTGCACGGCGACATCGTGGCCTATGGCGTGCTGGTGCAGCTCATGCTCGACCATGACACCAAGCAGGCCGCCACCCTGCGGGACTTTTTGAAGAGTCTTGGCTCCCCCGTCACGCTGGCCGACTTTGGCGTGCCAAACGACGATGCGCTGCTCTCTCCCGTCATCGAAAAGGCGCTCTCGGGCAGCGACATGGAGTATCTGCCCTATCCTGTCACTGCAAAGATGCTGCGCGACGCCATCACCGCCACAGAAACGCTGTGACGCTTTTATTCCGGCGTGGCAGCAAAACCCCCGCAATGCCAAAGGGTAGGCCCGCAAAGTAGCCGCCTTCAAATGAGGGGAAGCCCTGGCTTTTATCTGAATCCCGGCAAGGGCATTGCCCGACACAGGCGGCAAGGGATTTTTCCCGGCGCAAGTCACCCCTTGTCAAAAACTGTCGCCGTGAGCTTTTAAGCTTATTTTTTCTGTCAGACAATCGCCTCTTGCAATTTTATATCTGTTTTGGGACATCATGAAAACATAGAATTACAAATCAAAGGAAGTTGAAATCATGGGCAAAAAACTGG